>NZ_JAIMIA010000080.1 GCF_019966495.1 Tateyamaria pelophila
CGAGGAACTGGATACACCCAAGACTCAAAAGTTGGCCCAACGTATCAACGATCAGATGAAACAGCGTTGATGTTTACCGTCGATCTCGGTGGGGTCGGCGGTGACATACCAACGGGTCGCGCTTGACAGCCGCGGCTCGACCACCAGCGAGAGCGAGCCCGAGAACGGGTTCACATCGGCGGCCGTCGCGGGCGCGATGCCTGCCAGCCACTTCTCGGCGGTGGTCTCCAGCGCTGACGCGGATCGGATCCATGCGAACAGACCCGAGAGGATCGCCCGGACGGGAGGACAAGACCCGGTAGGCGGCTCTGCGACCGGCGGCATCGAACTCGATACCCGCTCGGATCCGCGCCCCGCCGCCGATCTCACGATGCAGGTCCATTGGAACCTGCTCGCGATCCAGAAGCTCAATATGGAGTGGAATGGTATCGATGTCGCTGGGCACGCGCAGCCGGGCGAAGCTCTCTCCGCTCTCGACCATTGCACGAACTGCCATGGCCTGTAGCCCGTAAAAATCCGCGAGCCCGCTCGGATCTGCATGATCGGTCCAGCGCAGCCAGAGCGCCTGAAGCCGCTCGCGCACGGCCCAGTCGGAATGGGTGGATTGCGGCTTGATCCTCGCGCCGACGACATTGCCGACCAGGCTGTCGACAGCCGCCGCGACCCACGGGTTGTTCCGCGCATACCACCCGGCCCGCCGTGCCGCCGTCGTCGCCCCCGCGAGGATCGCACCATTCAGCCCGTCGACAGTCCGCGCCCCCTCCCAACGCCGCCCACCACCCGCAGCGTCGAAGCCGCGAGCGCGAGCGAGGCCGAGAAGGCGATGGAGCATGGTCCGCATGGGCCGGAGAATCGTCCAAAACAAACTCTCAAACTATTGGGAATGTTTGGGAAACGACTGCAAAATTCTGCAGCTCTCCACGGCTGGAGGCCGATTGTGTTTGTCGAATAGCAGCAGTAGAAGAAAGGTATGGCCAGACGTAAAGCATACACCGAAGTCAAAAAGCTCAACCAGATAAGGGCTACCCATGTTAAAGACATGGGCGATGTCGTGTTCAAGGTTTTTCAATGTTTTAGCCCACAGTGCCAAGAAATTATTGCGGTCCGCGAAGACACTTTGGGCGAGGATTTCGAGATTGACTGCGCTGCGTGCGGGTACGTGCACCGGACAGGTGACGCGGAGAAATTCTATGACTACGAACTATGGAATACTACCACGAATACAAAGATTGAGGATGGGTCGTTCGAGATCCTGATCGATGACTACGTCGCGGAGGCGATGCAGTATAAGTACTGCATCATTTGCAATTCCCTAAAGCCACTGGAAGCATTCCATAAGCATGCGCCGCGGAAGTCGGGCCGACAGGGCGAGTGCCGCCTCTGCAAAACGGTATATAATGGAATTAAGAACCAAACTCGAATAACTGACCAACATCGAGAAGCTGCACAAAAGCGGCGCCTCTATCTGGACATCACAGGGGCCGGAAAGATCGATAGTGGTCTCGTTAGAAAGAGATTTGACAACAAGTGCTTCAAGTGTGGGTGTGACCTAAGTAATCCTAAAGAAGGCCACCTTGATCATACGCTCCCGGTGTCCCTCCTTTGGCCATTGACTACGGACAACGCAACGCTTCTGTGCGGGCTTCACAATGGACAGAAATCAGGCAGCTGGCCAAGTGAGTATTATTCGGATGCAGAATTGCGAAGCTTAGCGATTAAGACGGGCGTTCCATACTCGGTACTTAGCGGTCCGACGCACATAAACCCAGATGCCCTAGCAGCGTTGAAGAGCAAGGTATTTGTCGATCAGCTGCTGGCAAAGTACGCCGCTTATATCGAGGAGATTATCAAGGTAAGGAACCGGATCTTTAAGATGACCGGATTCGACTTCTTTTCCGTTTCCACATCAATTTCTCAAAGCATCATCGATCTGGCAAACAAGCAGCCAGGTAGCGCATCTAGCTAGCTCTGAAGCACGAGATACTGGTGCGCCGTCACTGTGCCCTTATCCCTGAGGCCGTGCTTTTCACAGTGTTCTACACTCTCAGAGAAGACGTCGAACGTCCTGAAGAAGGGCCGTGCAACCTTCGAGATTTCATCGGCCATATCGCATTTCTTGCTTTCACCGAGGTGCAAAACTAGAAAGCCTCCAGGCTTCAGTCGCTCCCGCGACTGCCTGATGATCGGCTCATAAACCTCAAATCCTAACTTTTGGCGCTCATCAATGAATTTCTGCGGCTGCAATTTGAAGTCTTCAGCCTCCCATCCCGAAAACCACAAGCGCATCCAGTTTCCAAGATAAAAGCGCGTGCTATCAAAGAACGGTGGGGACGTAATAACCGCGTCGATGTTTGCAATTTCCTCCGGCCAAGGATCCGTAGAATCCATCTGCCAAATATGACCCTCTTGGAAATGCTCTCCAAGATCAACTTCGAGGCTACGCGTGACTTTGGTTCGAAGTCGCTCCATCAAACTTCTGTATTCAAACGGCCCGGTCGGGGCATATGGTGTGAGTGGGTGTGAACGTCTGCTAAGGGCGTACGGTCTATTTCCGTGCAGTATATGCTGCAGAGCGGCATGGACCATGGAGAGCGCAGGGGAGTGAGACGTGTTCAACATCATGAACTTCCTAGCGGCCAGAATCTCGTGGAACGTGTCTGGATGGAAATAATCATCAAGTTTCTTGTTAAAGCGAATTTCCAGCGCACGCTGAATTTCTTCATCGCTAGTTTGATAGCTGCTTACGAATTCTTCGAGCAGCTCCAGTACTTTGTCTACCTCAGAGCGCGTTGGGCGGGTAAGCTTTGCGTGGGAAATTCGGTATGCTGATGGGCTTATCTCGAGCGCAAAAGCAGTTGCGCCGCGCAGTGAGGCCTCAAACGGAATCGTACCTACGCCCGAGAACGGGTCTAGCATTGAGCCGCCATCTCCAACGAAGATATCGACGAGGCTCGATGCAATTGCTGGCTTGAGCTTGCCTTGGTAAGAGCACAGCGAGTGGAGCTTGTTTCCCCAGTTTCGTGCGGCCATTCCGGGTTCGCGATGAGGAAGGCTCGTTTTGAAAGATTGCCATTTCGATCGGGTGGAAATACGCTCTACACGTCCCTTGGAGGGCTTCTCCAATACCAAAAGGGACTGCCGCAGTTTCTGTCCACTGCGTGACATGCGTTCGCGGAGCGTTATGTCATCCTTTAAATCGAAGCCAAGGCGTTCGCCAATCTCAACGATCAGTTGATCTGTGGGTACGTGGACGCCACCATAAACACTATCTCCGATGTCGATGCAGACACGACCATGCTCGGGTAGAGCAGAAAGAGCTGGCCGAAGCGCTTCATGCATGTCGTTGAAGTATGTCCGTACCATTGCCGGGATGCGTTGATCATAGGCACATTCTGTTATTTCATCGACGATCAGATTAAGGTTTTCAGATTCGAATTTTCCGTCCCGTCTCTTTGATTTGGCTTTCGTCACGTCGTTGATGCCAGCCGTAATCGCTTGATCTCGGAACGCACTCAAATCAACTTTCGAGGTGAGGTGGCCAAGAAACCAAAGCTCAACCTTCGTATTCCGGAAGTAGTTTGTACCGTTAAGATAGGGCGGAGAGGTAATGATTGCATCGAGGCCGCCAGTGTACTGGTTGTCAAGCGCGCTCATTCCAACCTGCAAGACTGTGCCGCTCGAGGGGCTCAGTTCCTGGATGTCGTTTGCGACAATTTCCAGGGAGGCAACAAATGTTTCAATAAAATCTGTGGTTCCCCGCTTTTCTTCGGATGGTGTTTTGAAGCGCAGATCCCCACGACGAATTAGTCGCGATGAAGGGATAAGGCTACGGATAGCTGCGACTTCAGCTAGTTCGCGGATTTCGGCGTTTTCAACATTATTGAGAATGCTGCGAACTCTGAGAATCTTGTCATACTGTTCTGCCGAGAAAAACTCGCTGGTCCCAAAGGTTGCACGATAAGCGACGTCCAGCCTTTCGTCTCTTGGATATGTGTGCAGCGGGCGGCTCGCAATCATCGCCAAATCCATCAGTTTCTCCGCATACTCAGGACGCTTCGCATGGCTCAGCGTTCGCGCCAGAGCTTTGGCCCTAATTACGTGAACACAAAAGGGACTTACGTCAGAGAAAAGTCCGGTTTTCCCAAGGCCCATTATGGTGATCGGGGTGGTCCCTGATCCGGCAAATGGATCTAAAACCCGCTCCGCTCCGTCGCAGTATCGGCTATATACTTCCCAGACGAAATCAGGCGAATAGCCTTCAAGATAAGGGAACCAATTATGCAATGGGTCGTGGCGACCGCCGGCAAATGTTACCTGAAGTTGGTCCTTGAACGCTCCTTCGTCGGTAAGAAGGCCAGAAGCCACATGCTCGTTGAGACGAACTTTGCAGAAATGGTTTACGTTGAGACTGGCAATTTGTGCTGCTTGCTCGAGCTCTTTAAAGCTGTCCGCACCAATTAGCTTCCGCAGTCGGGCGCTGCTTAGATGCTCAATGCTCTGAAATAGGTCGACGTCATCTGGCCCGAAGGCCACAGTGAGCCCTCGGCGGCCTTGGTGCTTTCCCGCAAGGTCAGAGAAATAGATCGTTTTGTGGTGTTGCACCGCCCGCCCCATCTTACCTGGCTGTTCATTTTGGTTGTAGGTATCATTGAGCCATTTGAACGTCCACTAGGAATTCAAATTTCTTGTCCAGCTACCGCAGGGCACCTCGATTTTTACCGTTTTCGCGACCATGAAGCAGGTGATGCAGCCTGGAGTGGGTCGGAGTGCGTCAGCTGCCGGGTTGTTGTTTCGGGTCTGATGATGCGCTGCGCTTTTACGTGTGATTTTTCGTGACGCGCAGCATGATCTGCGTCCTTGGCCGACTGATTTCTACGCCGGATTTGGATTGATGCGGCGCAACTGGCAGAGGCGGCGCATGTTGTAGGCGAGGTTCTTCATCCCGATCTTGGCCTTGGCCCGAACCAGCCAGATGGTGCGCACCAGGGTGCCGCCCATGTCATTGGCCTGTGCCCCGAAGATATGCTCGACCCGAACCCGCACGGTGGATTTGGTGCGGTTGCTGCCCTTGCCCTGCACCACCACCCGCGCCTCCGAGGTCAGCTGCTTGCAGTAATCCTCCGAGACCGCCTCATGGACATGAAACGCCCCCGGCTGATCGGCGGGCGTACGGATGCGTGACATCACCAGCGATTTGAAGAAATCCGTCGACAGCGTCACCAGATCGATCGAGTAAAGCGCGCGTTTGCCGTCTGGCTTCACCTCGATCTTGGAGACCCTGTAGGGCGGGTTTTGCAGATCCCGGCCCTTGGTGGGCGCGCAGAGCCAGCTGTAGCGCCGGCAGAACTCATAAACCTTGTGCTCATTGCCCAGCTCCGGCTTGTCCGGCCGGAAGCCAGAATCCACGAAGACCTTTTCGATCTGCAGGCCGCCCACAGGCGTCAGCATCAGGTCCGCCAGCGCTGACCAGACATCGTCATCCTCCGTTGGGCCATAAAGCTGGCCGTTATCGATCAGCCAGGACGTGCCCCGCGCGCCAAACGCCCGGATCACATAGACCAGGCTGAACTTCTGCACATCGACGCCCATGACCAGGCGCAAGCCCCCGGCTGGCACGTCCCCCGCCCGATATGGCTGTCGCCGTTCCATGATCTCCTGCCAGTCCGGCACATCGCCTGAAGCGGTCATGGCGTAGCATTCGCCAAAGCCCGCGTTCATCGCGGTCTGGATGCGGTCGTGATCGCCGGATTGCAGCGCCGTGAGATAGGTCTCCGCACGCTGGCCCCAGGTGACAAAGGGCGAGCACAGCCCCGAGGTCCACATCGAGAGCGTCGAGCTGTCTGCGGGCGCGCCAGTGACATGCGGGGCGTCATCCTTCAGCGTCACCCCCTGCCCCGGCGCCACCATCGTGCCACGCGCATTCATCCCAGCCTTGTCAGCCTCGCCGTGCTGCCCCCCGCAGCGCGGGCATTCCAGAGTGGCCGCCTGCTTGGCCTGCGACGGTGTCGCGCGCTCGGGCCAGCGCAGCTGCTTGAACCGCGGGATGAAGAAGTCCGAGCAGTGTTTGCACGGCCAGGCCCAATGGTGCCGTGTGCCCTCCTGCCACAGTTTCCAGATCGGGCTCTCAACATCATCCGGGGCCGAGCGCGCCCAGAACTCCAGCCCGCTGCTCTTATCCGGTTCGATTTCCACGAGGCCCCGCGCCGGTGTGCTGGTGATCGCCGTGACAAAATCCGCGTAAGTCTCGCCGCGGGCCTCGACGAGGCCCAGAACGTCGCCCTGACCTTTCACATTGGCCATCATCTCATCGTATTCGTCGATCAGCGCCAGCGCCGCCGGGTCTGACTTCAGCGCCGTCGAGGACCCCGCATGCGCGAGACGCAGCCGAACGCCTGCCACATGCTTCAGCGTTTTTTTCATGCGACGGCCGCGCACCACCTTGTTTGCCAGAGTGTCGGCCTCATCCAGCAGCGCCATCAGCCGCGGTTCAAACTGATCGGTCAGGAATTCCTTCGTCGGGCCGACGTACAAGATCGGCGCCGGGCACTGGTCGAGCCGCGCGCCGATGATATCGAGCATGCTGTCGGTCTTGCCCGACTGCGCCGAGGTCACCGCCACCACACGGCGATAGCCGCCGCGATGCACAGCCGCCGACCACGGGATCATATACGGCGTCAGCTTTGGATCGCGGGGACCGGGAATGCCAGCCGTTTCGGGATAGATGCGGTGGGCGGCGGCCCAAGCCGCCGGGTCACGCCTCTCGCTCGGCCTCCAGATCGCCGCTGCCAGCGACCAAAGCTGTACCCGCTTTTTCTGCGGCCCCTGCAATGCGTTCCAGCGCGCCATCGATTACCTCTTCGAGCGCGCGGCGCGCCTCCATGTCGCGCGTATATCGCGCAGCAAGCCCCGCAAGCTCCGCCCGCACCAGCGCCGCCATCTCGCCCACCACGGCCTTTGCGTCCTCCATCGGGATCAACTCCCGGCTGCGTTCCTGAATCCTGAGTTCAATCTCACGCGTGCGCGCTTCCGTGGCCCGGCTTGCCACCGCGGCCTTGTTGTTCTTGGACAGCTGGTCCTCGTAATAGGCCAGCGCGCCGCGGATGACGCCCACCAGCGTGTATTCCCCGCGGGTAGCCCGATCCATGTAGCCCGCCTTCACGAGCCCCTGAACCCAGCGTTCCGACCGGCCCAGCAGGGCTGCGGCTTGTGCCACAGTGATGGTTTGGCCGCGATTGCGGGACTCGGACATAGATCAGAGCCTCCAGCGGTTGAAGAGACGGCGCAGGACGTACCCGCGGGCAAGCGATACGGCGGTGAAGACCAGACCCAGCGTGAGGTTCTCGGCCACGCCGACCCGCAGGCCGAAGACCGGAAACACGGCAAACTGTGTGCCCACCGCGAGCGCGTAGCCCACCACCGTATTGGTCACGGCCTCGATCAGCGACCCGCGTTTTGATTGCGCCATGCGCCCCTCTAAAGCAATGTAATTGCTACGATTACACTGGACATACCCCACCCACAGAGCGACTGTGATTGCAACAAAACGATGCACTCAAAGGAGCCCGGATATGACCCGCCTCAACCCGCTCACAACGCCGCGCCACCAGCTGCGCGCCGAAAAGGCTGCGCGGAAAAAGGAGGCGGCCTTGAACTCCTTCCTCGGCAAGAAGGCCGAGATCGACGAGATGCTGGCGCGCTTGTCGAGCCTGAGCAACGACCACTTCAACGCCCACCCCGACGAGATTAGCTGGGGCCATGTCGGCACCCTTGAGCATTACGCCAGCCTCCTGAAGCGCATCACCGACAGCGCCTTCAGCGAGGGTGAGCACGCGGAGTAAACGCCATGGAAACCAGCACCATCCGCATTGCCATCCGTAAGCTGCCCGATCAGTTTGACCGAAGACGCATCACCACGGTCCTTGACGAAATCGAAAGCGCCCTGATGGACGACGGCGGCGTTTACGGGCGCTTCCGCCGACAGCATGACGATCACCATCGAGATTCCGACTGATCAGTTGATCGATGCGGCCGCCTGTCTGAAGGACATCGGCGTGATCTGAACCGCGCGGCCGCGCAGGCCTACCCCGCTCGCGCGGGGCTCGTCCCGGTAGAAGGGTCCGCATGTCGCGGTCCGAACACGGAGACGACCCCATGACCATGCTTTCTGACACCCAGACCATCATCCTGTCCCGCGCAGCCCAGAAGGACGAGCGCATGGCCCTGCCCCTGCCCTCGCATCTGCGCGGCGGTGCCGCCACCAAGGTGGTCAGCGCCATGCTTGCCAACGGCTTCCTCCAAGAAGTCGATGCCAACATGCGCAAGGGCGAGCCGGTCTGGCGCGAAACCGGCGACGGCCACGGCGTCACGCTGATCGCCACGAATGCAGGGCTCTCCGCCATCGGCATAGAGACAGAAAGCGCGGCGGCCGAACCAGCCGCTCAGGAACCGTGCAAGAAGCGCACACCCCGCGCAGGCACGAAACAGGCCCAACTGATCGCCATGCTTCGCGCGCCGGATGGCGCGACCATCGAGGAGATCAGTGCCGCCCTGCAGTGGGCGCCGCACACCATCAGGGGTGCAATGGCCGGGGCGCTGAAGAAGAAACTCGGCCTTAAGGTCACCTCGGAAAAGGTCGAACGCCGAGGACGCGTCTATAGGGTTGGAAACACCGAAGTGTGACTTCCAGGTGACTCAGCTTCCTTCAAGCCACTCTGTTTCTTGCAGAATCCTGCAGTATGCGGATGCTTGATGTTGAGGTTTCGCCTGTATGACACCTCAACTGCTCAAAGTGGTGCCGCCTGCACCGCTTTATCTGCCTCAGACTGGGCCAGCCTCGAGCTGGCCCTTTTTTCCAGCATCCAATCTTTTAAATCAGGCAATGCGCAACGACGCGATAAGGCCTGCCTTGCCAGCCTGATAGCTGGCGATGCTGCAGGTGCAGTCGCCTGGTGTCAGCCCGAAGCGGCACCTCAGCCCTTGCCCCAAAACAGAGTTAGCCGACCTTCCCCGCGCGGGTCGCGAAATGGTGAGATGCGGACTTTCCGGTCATTCACTTTTCGGGCTTCGCTTACGCAGCATTCGTTCGCACGCGCGGCACGTTCATCGCTGTGTCGCAGCGGATGTCGCCAGACCGGTCGTTCAGGGGCCCCGATTGTTCCAGAACCAAGACCGAACTTTCGCCGCACGCTTCGCCAATATGGAAGATGCGGGACAAAGCGTGAATTCGCTGCGTTTGCGTAAGCAACCGCTCTGGCAGTATAGCGGACCTCCACTTTGGATTGCACACAATTTGCATACCTCCAATGGTTAAGGCCCCGCTCCATGACAAAAGCCTGTCCAATCCTCCAAAAAAGTGGACTCAGATGTTGGAGCGGATCCTTTTCTATGCAAACGGTCAACCGAACCCGGTGAGAACGTCCCCGACCGGCCGCGCGTCCAAGATCCCAAATGCTTAGTCGCCACCTAGTGAATAGCTTATTTCCGTGCGTATAAGCAGCGCCTACACCAGAATTCGGTTTTAGAAAGCCATGCTTTTAGAGGTTGATTGACCTCCCAGCTCAGTCCACAGGATGCCATCATTCAATGCGGTATGTGTGCAATCGCGACCGCTTACCATCGTCTGTTATGACAAAAAGCATTTCATTATTTGCGTTCAAAGCAACACCCTCGGCATTCTTGACCGTTCGGATTTCGCCATCTTCCAACCAAAGCAATTCGAAACTTTGAGAAGGCTTGTTTGTCCTATCCCAGAAAAACACCGCCTTGCCCGTGTCACTGGACAACCAAAGACCGTTCCGGGTCCTGTCTGTCGCAAGCCCGGAGATATCAAGGCTGGCATCATCCACGGACTTGGCGACAAACCCGATGTCTGCAGACAACACTGTGACCGACAGGATTTCGCTCAGCGAGGGCGAGAGCTCGATCAACAGGCGCGGATCACGCTCATTGGCGACAAAGACAGCATCGGTAGACCTTTCAATTGCCAAACCTTCGGGACCGAGCCGATCAGCCTGACCATCAAGCGCAGCCAGAAGAATATCGGCGCCGTTGATTTCGAGCAATTTGTGGCGCTGCGCTTGTGCGTCGGCATTTGATGTGAGGGTGAAAATCGACCTCGCGTCTTCTGACAAGATCACGAAGTCGCCCGTCTTGTTGGTTGCGATGCCCTCTGCATCAACAAGTTCTTGGAGCTTTGGCAGTCGCGCAGTGACCTGCCCAGCCTGATCGATACGAAAAATATGCTGCGAGTCGTCGCTTACGGTCCAGAACTCTCCTGACGTATGATCAGAGGAAAGACCAGACGGCTCTCGAAGCCCCATCGCTTTGTCGTAGGCGGAATAGCTACCCAGATAAATAAGCTGTTCCGGCGGGTCGGCGGACAACATGTCTGAATGACCCATAAGGACGCACGACAGTGCAATGGCAGAAAATGATTTCATGCAACCTCAGTTTTTTGAACGAGACCTATTCAACCTGCCAATCCACCACGCCGCTGCCAGATTGACTCCGAACCTCCACCATTTCGCGGATCAGTCGCGTCTGGTCTTCCGATTTGCGCGCGATGAGAAGATATTGCGCGGTTGGTTTGAACTTAGTCTTGGAGACTGAACTGACAGAAAACCCGTTTTGTACCAGATGATCTTGAAGGCGCAGCATTGCCAATTGCGGTTCAGCCTGTTCGTCGAACTTGACTTCGAGCGTCAGCTTTTCCGAACCGCCGAAGGCCCAAATCACGATCCAGGCCGCAACAGCTGCGACCAACGACATAACTGGCAAGTCCAATCCAGCAGCAAGGCCAATCAACGAAACGATGACCAGTTTGCCGGTATCTGCGATGGAGCTGGATTCCATCCGAAAGCGAAACAGCCCGCCGATGCCAAAGATTACGAAGCCGATCAGGTAGCCGTGATGCAACACGAGAAAACCCGTGAGCATCCCGATAAACGAAAACAGGAACATGCCTTTACGCATATCCACATTCGATGCCCTCTGGCGGAAATGGGAGGGGTGAAAAACCAGGAAAGCCGTCAAAACCGTCGTTTCGAGGACAGTCAAAGTGAAGTCCAGCATCTCGCTAATATTGATGATTTGGCTCCATCCGCGTCCCCGCACCTCGACATCAGCCGGAATGACGAGCGAGCTGTCGGCGATCTGTGCAAATGCGGTTGAGGCCGCGAGCGTCAGGATAAATAACGCAGCTGCGGCGACAGCCACGAGGCAAAGGTTAAAACGGTTATGACCCATTTGGTTTGTTCGGTCCTATTCAGACGTTGCGCGAAAACTGTTCTGCCACATTACCGTTTCGGTCGGCGAAATATCCAGCCGCTCAATGACACGCAGCGATGACCGGATGCTTTCAGGCAGGTCGGACAACGTCACCGGATCGGAAAAGCGTGGCCCTTTGACAGCGGAAACCCGTGTCACGCCCTCTGATGTGATTTCCAGAAGAGTGATGGCCAAGTCGCTTCTACGGCTGCTTCCGATAAGCCTGCGCGGACCAGACCCCAGACACGCCTGCGACACGACCGAAAGCCCATCCACAACACCGGGGTAGAAGGCGTGGTGATGTCCCGACAAGTGCAGATCGACGCCCATGTCCAGAAACAGACGTTCGAGGTCTCGGTCTCCGATCACTTCGGTTTCGCGGCCAATCGCGAAGGGCCAGAGCGGCAGGTGACTGAACACGATTTGCGCGTCACCACCCTGCGTTGCCTTTCGCAACCATTCCATCTGGCTCGCACTCAATTCACCAACAGTTGTTACATCCATGGAAACGAACCGAGCAGGACCAAGATCGAAAGCATAGAAGAACGGGTAATTGCTGCCGTCCACAAGGCGCGACGTGGGTTGGTGGTCTTGCCATTCATCAGAATAGACCCGACGTTCAAGCTCAAAGCCGGAATAGGCTGACGCGTCGTGGTTTCCCGGGGTCACGGCCAGCGCTATCCCCGCCTCATGCAACGGCTCGGTCACGGTTTGATGAAAAGCACGCCACATGGCGCGAAGTTCTGCCTCAGACAAGTGCGGCCGCCGCTGACCGGCGACCATATCGCCGGTCGAGATGACGAGATCGGGGTTGATCGCAATGATCCGGTTGATCGCCGCCGAAACGGACGACCTGTAGTCGGTCGACCCGTAGCTTCCGTTCAAGTCGGAAATCACGGCCACACGCAGCGACGCCGACATTGCCGCCGTGGCAATGCAAAACCACAGCGCACAACAGAGTGTTCCGAGTTTAAGTCCCGTCACAGGAGACCGTTTCCAGGGCGACATCGCCGGTTTCAAAGAACCGTTTCGGGTTCAGATCAAAACGCAGATCTCCACGATTGCAGCTGTCGCGCAGAATACCGGCCGCCAAAGCAGTGTTGTCTAGCACTTGCTTGACTTGGCGATCGCTCAGGCCAAGGCTGCTGTCCAACCATTGAAACACTGGACCACCCGATTGCAGGTCCATGTCCAGCGCCATCAACTTTCTGTAGACGCCCGCATCGAAATGCCGAAGCTTTTCTAGCATCTGGGTGGACTTGGTAAAATTCGCATAAGCCACGCGCCCGCCGGCATCGTTGTCGTTCAGATTGGTCCGGCGCAACAGAATGGCGTCCGCCGGCACGTCACCATCACCGAGTTCGTGGTGTTTGGCCTTCTTGTGCTTTTGTTCCCTGTTTTCGAGCCAATAGTAATACGGCGTGAAGTCAATGTTTCCGATGCGGTCCTGTTGACTGAAGATGAAATCCAGAAGGACAATCTCGGACACTTCCCGCATCCAGTAGGCCACCTGTTCCGCCGGAACATCTGGGCCGAGGTCGCGGTTGATCTGACTGTCGCGCCGCGCTTGCTGCAACCCCTTTGCAATGGCTTCATCCAGCCCAAGTTCGGACCGCAGGGCGAGGAAGGCGGGTGTTTCCTGAAAGTCCAGATTCTGGCCTTTACCCCATCCCGACTTGCGCGTTCCGTTGACTTCCGATCCGTAGCGGTGGCCGGGGCTGGACAGGAGTACGCCGTGGATTTGCTGGCGATCTGCGGTGAAAACCTCATCCGTCGGGGAATAGGAGGCCGGGTTTTCCTCGGCATCCAGAAGATGCCGCCAGCCTTCATGGTTCATGCGCCCGGTTTTTCCCGAAAGCGATAAGCCCGGACGTGCAACCTCATCGGCATGGGCTGCGGCATCAATGGTGCGCCACACAGCGACAGGTACTTTGACCGTCATGTCGAAATACCGCGAGAAATGGTAGTACAGCAGAGAACTGATTGCGAAGGTTCCGCTGGTGCCCTTGGCGTTCATGGTAACCTTGAATTTGGCCAGATCATCTTCAGCCAAGTCCTTGGCCGCTTTGCCTTCCGGGCAGGCGTTTCGCATGAACGCATTGCGATCATTGGCGTAAGGTCCGGTCGAAATGTCGTAGACCATCATGCCCGGGCTCGTGCTCCAGGTTTTCGGGCACAGTGCAACAGCGTTGGCATAAAGATCGATGGCGCAATACGCGGCCTCTTCCTCCAGATCATCTGAAGCATAGGCACCGTCAGGAATTTGCGCGATCCGCACACAGCGCTCTGTCAAGCCATTTGGGCTGGCAAAGGTTGTTTCGGTGCCTTGCACGGCGTCACTCGCGTAGGCCGGGACGGCAACAAGTGCTGCCAAGAAAATACCAAGATGTTTCATGTCACCCCTTCGGACAGATTGCGGCACGCTGTGCGTCACTGATCGATAGCGCCGGGTTGACGGAAAAGCCTTCGAACTTGCGGTCGATCCATGCATCACATCCACCAGAACAGGGCGCACCATTTCGGGCATCGTTCCAATACGCCTTTGCGCGGCTTTCCGACCAGCCGCAGAACTGAACCAACGCCATTGCTGAAAGTGCACCGGACGAATGCACGCCCCACATGCAGTGAACGTAAACCGGGCCTTTGTTGCCTTCGATGGTGTCATGAATGGCCTTCATCACGTTGGCCGGACGCGATGACCGCGCGGATTGATAGTCGAAACTGCCCCCGCCACAAGATGTGACGCTGTACTCTGTGTTCTTGCCGAAATCGGCATAAAAACCGCGCGAAAATCCTTCCGAGCAAAGCGATTGGCGTTGTGCTGATGACATGCCGGTGCGGTTCTTGTCGCCCCCGGAAAAGCCACCGCGATACAAGACACCGCTGAGCACGGGGCGGAAGAAAGCAGCACCGTCAGGCGCGCCCGGGTTTGACCGCGCGAGCATTTCGGATTTCGACGGACCGCCATCGCGGCTTGTGACATCGGCAAACGCGGGCAACGCCGCAATTGCAATCGCGAGGCCTAGCACCAGTTTTAACATTGTGAAGTGTTCCTTTCGTTCATCAAAGCGCGCGTGTCGCCGGGATCAGTCTCGCGCAAGCAGCCAGTGCGAGTGAGATGTTGATTGTGATCGATCTTATCGGGCGTCATCTTGTGGTCCAAAGTCAAATGATCCGCGTGCCGACCCAAATGGTCGCAAGCAAAACAGGCTGGTGACACAGGTAAACCGCCAAGCTGTGCCGCCCCGGCCAGGTCATCGCGTTAGCCAGCCACGTGGTCTGCATGGTCCCGAAGACGCCGCGCATCGGCACCAGCTTTGCAAATGCCATTCCCATCAGAAACGGCGCGAGCCAAGGCACCAAGGGCAGGAAATCCAGTGACGGGCGCACTGTGCTGCCAAGCCCTGTCCAAGCCAGCCAAGGCGACACGAAGACCTGTCGGCCCAGATATGCGTCCGCGACCAAAACAAGACAGGCTGATACGATCAACGCCCAGGTCGGCGCGGTAATAATGAGAACGCCAATAAGGCTACAGGCGGCGATGACGTGCAAGATGCCGAAATAGACGTAGCTCTCTGGGAAGGCGACGTAAGTTCCCACGCTGACCAAAAGTGCCGCCAGCACAAGCATTGCCAGCCGTTTGGCCCACGCATGGAACCGCAGGCCAGCCCCGTGGGCCACAATCAGGCTGACGCCCGACAAAAACAGGAAAGCGCCGGCGATGACGCGCGCGAACACTGCCCAGCCTCCGGTCATTGTGAACCCACTTGGCAAGATCCCAAAGATCTCAAGGTCGCGGGAAAAATGGAACACGACCATCGCCAACAAGGCCAATGTGCGGCTGGCATCGAGCCAGAGCAACCTGTTGGCACCCTCTGACGAAACATGTGTGTTGTGATCCGCAAGACATGTCACAGAACGACTGCTCCTAAGCTTTCTGGGCCAAGATCAATCGCTTTACGACCACGTCGCCATCACTCCGCGGCGGCCAGACTGTCCATCACGGTGACGCATTCGTCAGCGCTTCCCACCATGGCTTCGGGGTTCACCGTTCCCGCCGCAGTCGCGACGTCTGCCGCGGCACGGTTGAGCACTTGGTCGACTTGCTCTGCCGTCAACAGACCTTCCTCCTGCGCAGCCGTCACCGTTGAACAAATGCCCGCTGACAAGCCAGTGGCAATGCCAACACCGGCGGCCGTTCCACCGATCACCGCACCTCCGAAAAGGGCGCCTGCTACGGCTCCGACGACGAGGCCACCAAGTCCGATCAATAACTTACTCATTGCGTTTCCTTACTTAGGCACCCGAGCCGTATGGCCAGATGATGTTGAGAATAAAAAGCAGCACAAACAGGATGATAAACTGGATGCCGTTCCGTTTGCCTTTGGACATCTCGGAAAAGGGCGAGATATGCTGCATGCCCCAAATTACGGAATAAAGGATGATAGCCGTCACGATGATGTGTGGGATATCGAATTGCATGGCTTCGTCCTTCGATCAGGCCTTCTTGCGTGAAAAAGCGCGGCACAGTGCCATCAGAATGAAAAGGTTCAATGCTGGAGCAAGGACCGCCAACCATGGCTTGAGGCCGTCCGATACACCGTCCAGCAAGGAAACCCATGGCAGGCCTAGCGGGATCAAGAAGACCCCGGACAGCGGATCACGCTCCTGACCGAAGAGCCCGAAGGTCCCGATCAGGAGCAACGCGAGAGCCACGAGGTAGCAGGCTCCAACGATCCGAATGGTCCATTTGCAAAGGACTGCCATGCCTTAAGTTCAGTTGGCGAATTCGCTGAACACCGTGACGCTTCCGTCGCTTTCGCTCCGGCAGCTCAGATTCTGGCCGCCGACATCCAGCACAAGAAGCGCCCCTCCACCGGTACGAATGCGCTCTGCGATATTGATGTCTTTGGCGGGAAAGCCCGTCATGCGCGCCGCTTGATTGATGCATGGCGCTGTCATGGCGTCGAATTGCGCATCGCTTCCGCTCAGCCCATCATTCACAGATGGTCCTCCGCCGGTGGTTTCGACGCAGCCAGCCAGCGCAGCAAGCACCGCGGCACCGATCATGATCTTGAGTTTGCTGTCCATCGTAGTGGCTTCCTCTTTCTGAGTTTTCTTTAGGCGTTGCGATTACTCGATCCCGAAAATCACGTTGTATGACGTGGTTGATCCACCCCGGTTGATCACTTCGATGACGTGATCGCCTGTTTGCCAAAGCTGCCCACGGTATTCCTGCGCCGAGGTCGTTTGATCGAGCAGGAAACTGTTGTCGGGATTAAAGATTTGGTAGGACATATCCGGGCCTTGTGCCGCGACACGCACGTAAAGGTTCTGACCGTTGGCGGCACCAAGCACGTAACGGCGCGACTCGCCCGGCGCGAGCGACCCTGTCAGTTCCGTGCCTGTGCTGCCCGATGGGAAGCGAACAGTCACAGTGGATGTGCTGTCACCAGAGCTTCCGGCAGAGGAGGAGGACGAGGAATTGTTCATTCCGGCCGAGGGATCGTTGCTACCCTCAGCAAGGAAGTCACCTGCTGCCCATCCTTCGAAACCGGGATCAGCCAGCGTGGCAACACGACACCAACGGCGACCTTCTGCCATCTGGCAGCCAAGATTGCGCACGTTCTGACCGTTGTTAAGGCGTGTCACCACGCCTGCGCCCGAAGACGGAGAGGCGCGCAAGTTCAGCCCGCCGCCGCCTGATGTCGAGACCCGGAAGAAGTCGGGTCCCCCTGCCAATCCGTCAGCGAAGTCCGAACCACCAGAACCACTGGCGGCCCCCTCAACACTGATAACGATCTCGTAGTTCGACACCTCGTCGCGGCGCGCAGCACTGCGCATCATGTAGACAGAGACGGAGTATTCCCCCGAAACGGGCAGTTCCCCGTCGAAATAGTTGATATCAGGTACCATCGCGCCTGTGAGTTGGCTATTGGCCAGAGCTTCGTCACCGGGACCAGTGCCTGGGGCGTAGACGTTAAAGTATGTGGCAAGGTTCGATGGGTCCATTCGAATTTTCATCCGCTGGCCTGCTTCGGCGCCGATTGTGTACAGCACACTTTCTTCGCCAGTGATCGAGTCGTTAATGGAGGTGCCGGATGTTCCGGCCGCAAATCGGACTTGCTCCGTCCGCATGTCGCTTTGTGCGGTGGCGACGACAGGCATGGCCAGCGTCATGGCGACGGTGAATGCAACAAGTGACTTTTTCATGTGCAGTGTTCCTTTCGGCGAAGGGGGCTAGCTGAGGGTTTGAACAGCGACGTGCTCAAAGGCATCGCAATGTCCGCGTGCCCACAGCGTTGGGTTAAGAAAGACGTCTTGTTCCGGCGCTTGGCAGTTTGCGTCATTGCGCGGCCTCGAATTGAAGAAGCGTGAACATCCCGTCGTCATTGGACGTCAGGATCAAATGCCCCGCATCATCAATTTGTGCCGAGGTAGTCGTACCCAACCACCCGACATACGCGTCAGATTGCGAATCCGGAGGACAGAGCGCTTTTGTCATTGGGCCCGGTGTGATCGTGAGTGTCATTTTATCGAGGTTCCAACCGCCAAGCAGCCGGTTGCAATCCGCTTGCCCGGCGAAATCCCCCGGTTCGACAAACGTGATCGAGTAGCGTTCCGGCTGCATCGCCTGCTCGCCCGTTTCAGGATCCGCCACAGAGATCAATCGCCATTCCGTATCAACAAGGCTTTCCCGAAGCGCAGCAGCGGCGGCGATTGAGGGATCTGGCAGGACACCCCCATCAACAAGGGCTTGCGAAACGACCTGAGCGCCCAAGCCCATGATGTTCTGAGAGCTTGTCGCCCAACCAACCAAAGAGATCCCTTGTTCGCTGAACTCGGCAACTTCTGACTGAAAACCAAGTGTTTGCCCGCCGTGTCCCCAAACGCCCTGCGCCTTTTCGGCCAATCCAATGCCATATGCCGGGATGCCGGGGCTTCCTGTAGGAACCGTATCCTGCATGTCATCAAACGTGTCGGGCACCGTGAACAGCGCATCGCTCATCAGCGCTTGGATGAACACATGCATGTCTGCGGCGGTGGACACAACGGCACCCGCTGCAGCCCCCTGCGACATATTCCAATCGGTCGTTTCAATATCGAACGGCACGCCAAGATACGCACGCGGAAGACCAAGCTCCGGTGTGGGGACATCGTTCCAGTAGACGGTGTCCTCCATCACGAGCGGATCGAAAAGCCGCGCCTTGAACACCTCTGCTATCGGCCGCGCCTCGATCTTTTCGATGATCAGCCCAAGTAGGATATATCCAGAGTTGCTATACGCCCACTGCCCCTCGGCCCCAGGCGAAAAGGATGGTTCGCCATGCTCGATGGCAAAGTCGACTAGTTCGGTCATAGTAAAACCGCGCCTTAACGCGTCGGGATCGGAAATATCGCCTTCCATGATCCCGGGTGCGCCATCCGGCGCGTTGTCTGTATAGCTGAAGACGCCAGCGGTGTGGTTGGCGAGTTGGCGGAGCGTTATGACGTCCCCGTTCGGAAGGCCCGCCGCTATCTCTGGCAGGTGAATTGCAAGGCGATCGTCGAGAGACAGCGCGCCTTCTTCCTGCAATTGCAGAATGACGGCCGCCGTCATCATCTTGGTGTTGCTGCCGATCTGAAACGCCATGTCGCACGAGATCGGTTGACCGGTCTCCAGGTTGGTGACACCCGCGGCCCGTGCATAGGTCCAATCGGGCGCTTGCAGGGACAAAACAGCACCGGGTGCCGCGCCAAAAGCCGCGCTGAGCGGGCCTTCTGTATCAACGGCGGCGGTCAGAACGCCATCCAAAGCCTCGGCAACGCGCATGGGAACCGCCGCATCTGTCGGACAGGTCGTGATGTCGACAGCATAGGCCGATGTTGCGAACAGCATCAGAGGCACGGCGGCAGCGCGCCTCAGAGGCGAGCCATTTATGGGGAAACACTTCACGATATGTGACATCCTAAGTGTTGAGATGAGTGTCAGGAAAAAAGCAGTGTGCCCCCCTTCAACGAAGGGGGCCGGAAGCTTAGCAGTCTTCCGCGGGAAGCATCCGCACAGACTGGTAGCGACCGTTACCGACCGTCATTTCTGCACACGCCCCTGTGGACCGGTTGAACCAGTACTGTGTGAGGCCCTGCGTGCGGATCAATTCGTAGCCAAGGTTCTGGATACCCATCTCGGCTTGCCCGGCGCGCGCGCCTTGGAAAGACGAAAGATCCGAAGAGCTTCCGACGGCCGGAGTTCCCGAGGAGCCCGTGTCCTCGACGCAGGCCGCGAGCGGCAGAATTGCAATTGCTGCAAGTGTAGTTTTCAGTTTCCAGACCATAACTTTTCCTTTCATGTGGTGGTTGACGTTTTTCCCCTCGATCTGGGATCGAAGGATGTTGGCGACTGCACGGATCGTTGATCCTTCAGCCGGATTTGCGTCGGGTCGTGCGGATTATCAGAAGTAGAATGGCAGCACCGATCACTGCGGGAATGATCGAGGCAAGAATGCTGGTGCCGACCTCGTATCCGATCAGAGGAAAGAGGAACCCCGCCAAGATCGACCCGCCAATCCCGATCAGGACATCGCCCCAGAAACCGTATCCGCTTCCTTTGACGATCAGCCCGGCCAGCCAACCTACGACAGCCCCCACAACAATCATGATTGTCAGACCGATCAGAAGGCCAACGCCCGCCCCCACAGCTTCCGCTGCTGCGTCCTGGGCGAGTGCCGGCGTCCCAGCCAACATCAGAAACGCAAAGAATGGTGATTTCTTCATTGTCAAATGTCCGTCACTTCGCTTCGTGTCCAGATCAACCACATGCCGGATAAAGATAGCGATTGGCCTCCGACACATCTGCCGGACAGTTGGTCGGTGCGGAGTGGTACCAGTTCACGACGCGCGCACCTGTCCGATCGAACGAGCACTGGAACGTCTGGCCCGATGTCGTGTTTCCGTTGACTGCATGCGTGCCGTCCACTCTTTGCCCTTCGTAGGACACTGATGCGATCGCGCTCGCCGCAACATGAAGGTGGTGTGCCGCATAAGAATTGCATGCCGACATCATTTCCGCCTCGATTGCTTGAGCGTTGCCGCGGCTGCCGCCAGAATGGTACCAGTTCACAACATGGCTGCCAGACCTGTTGAACGAACACTGGAATGTTTCACCAAACGTGGTGCTTCCATTGACCGCGTGGGTTCCATCCACCCTTTGACCTTCGTATTTCAAGGTAGCGATGTCGCTGGTCGACACATGAAGGTGGTGCGAAGCGTATGAATTGCAGGTGCTCATCATCTCGGCTTCGCCGGCAGCAAAGGCGCTTTGGCCCACACTGACAGACAATGATAGGACGGCTGTCTTAAGAATTGTTTTCATTCTGTTTTTCTCTCGGAAGATGTTGCAGGAACTGATACCGCGAATTTACCAATCGTCGCAGTCCACGCTTCGAGTGCGCTTCGACACAATTCAAAACGGGATCAGAAAGATCAGCCATACACTTCCGATCGTAGAGTGCGGAACAGTTCCCCTGCAATCCGTTGTGCGAAGCGCTATCCGAAAACCGCAGTTAGGATGCAGAAATCAGGATATCAGCCTCAGATATTTATCCTCGGCATTGCCCGTTTCACTCAAAACCTTTGTCTGGCATCGCATGGTACCAAACGCGTCGAAGTACCAATTTTTTGTTAGGCAGCGGACTCATAAAACTCGATCCACAGCCTGACGGATGCCAGTTTGATCATCGACAGGAAATTGCGTGATGT
>NZ_JAIMIA010000081.1:0-12936 GCF_019966495.1 Tateyamaria pelophila
GTCCGAACGCGGCGGCGACCGCGCAGCCTTCATGTACACCCTGATCGTCACCGCAAAAATGAACGACATCGACCCCCAAGCCTGGCTCGCTGACGTTCTCAAACGACTGCCCGACATGCCAGTCTCGCGCGTGCACGAGCTGCTACCATGGAACTGGAAAACCGCAGCACAAAACGTCAAGGCCGCATAAACGCGGTCCACGCCGGATGTTTACGGCTGGCGTCACCGCTGCTCGGATAATCTTGACAGTTTCAAAACCGGACGGGTTCCGGTTGCCCCTCACCTTCCGGGAGCAAAGATGCGGCAGACTCCTGCGGCTCTGACATCTTTTTGGATTTCGGTTTTACGCAAGGATTGGCTGATTGTTTGCCTGGTAACAACGACCGGATTGAACGTTCCGAGGGCATTCGCCGGTATCGGGCAGGCTGGATCAGATCACGGGCATATGCTTGACAGCAACACTGATCTTTGGCGCGCCGACGTCACCCATTGATCAGTTGGCTGCATGGAAATTTCGCGGAATTGGCCGGCTCCCTTGACCCGGTATTTTGCCATTTTCCGCGTGCGCCTCTGAATCTTGCCTTGCACCACCCTGTCGGCCATGGGAAGCATTCATTTTTTGGCCGGAACTGTTCGGTCGCCTTTGAGCGAACGATAGCCCAAACGAGCATTTGGGGCGGCACGAAAGCGCGACAGGTCCATTCCGACCCATACGGCGGACCTGTCTACCGGGTAGACCTATCTGGGAGCCCCCTGTTTTCCGGTAGTGAAGTGCGTGGAACAAGGCTCCCGTTGTGGCAAATAGAGCTGGTCGATGGACCGCCGGAACAAGCAGAGGCTTGGGACGCTATATTCAAGATAAAGGAGAGGTATAGTCGAGATGTTCTGGATGCCGACTTCATTTCATGGATAGAGTATTTTGCTCGATGGTTCGACCGCGAGTTTGGCCGTGGAAAAAGTGCTGACGAAGTGGCTGCCGAGCTTCCGAGGTATATCGATAACGTTGTTCAAGACGGGCTTGCGGACCGCGCCTTTCTGAAAGCAGAGGCTTTTCACTTGATCCTAGCTGAATGCAATGACCCAATTGAAGGCGAAGATGTTCGCGCCTGGTTGTGGGGTTTTGTGGAGTACGCGGTCTGAGCTCCTGCCGAACGCCCGGGGTAGATTCTTGTCTCAAATGAACTGACAAGCTTCTGGTTTATAAGAGAGAAGTGGTGCCGCTGAAGGGACTAGAACCCCCGACCCCATCATTACACATGACTAGCGTTCCGTTAGGGCTCGGTGCTGGTTCCGTCACGATCTACAAACATGAAGAAAACAAGGACGAACGAGCTAAACAAAAAGATCCCTACTGAATCCCCCAGCACCCACCGCGCCCAATTTGTTGCCAAATCTGAAGCGGGTACAATGCCTGAGAAATAGAGTGATACGACGCCGATTGCGGCGCTAATGGCCGCGCTGATTACTGCTCCGAAGGTGCCCAGCTTTAGGGCTTTGTAAAAGATCGAGAGCTGCCCCCACGGGCCGAGAAGACGCAAGGCAAAGGTAGCTATGAGCGCGCCCAAAGTGCTCCCGACTCCAATTCCAACGGCGGCCTGAATGCCCGATCCGTAATAGAGGTTAGAGGCCAATACTGCCAAAGCAATGCTTGGCCAAAGCCGCATATCTATGAAGACCAGCGCAACAAGAGCAGAACCGGCAGGCAACCAGATGATCGCAACACCGTCGTAGTTAGCCGCCAATGTCAGGCTGAGTATGCCCAGAGCCCAACTGATAAAGAAGTACAAAACGAAAACACCAAGAAACTTTGGGCCTATGGGTAAGCCTTTCTTCTGAGTTTCGTTAATGGGCAAATGCCGATCCCTCTTTCTCAGGTTACCGGTGAGCGTTTCCATTCCCGGAGCTAGGAAGCTGCACGTTCAGGAACGTGCCGCTTGCTCCCGCCTGCGAAGATCGTCTTCCTAATCTCGATCCTCGCCATCTCACACCCCACTCCTTCCAATTAGACTGCTTTCAGAGCTTCCTCGTGCGCCACTTTGACTGTCCGCATGATGCGGTCGACGACCAGATATGGGTCAGCATCGGATGCCGGACGCCGGTCCTCGAGATACCCTTTCCAGTCATGTGTCGTAGTGTAAAGCGGGATGCGGATAGATGCGCCTCGATTCGATGCCCCAAAGCTGAACTGATCGATAGAGGCCGTTTCATGAGATCCGGTCAGCCTTCGTTCGTTTCCGGCACCATAAACATCGATGTGATCTTTGTGGAACGGTCGGAAGCCTTCACAGAGGGCTTCAATATAGTCCTTTCCGCCAACATCGCGCAGGTAGTCATACGAAAAGTTCGAGTGCATGCCGGAGCCGTTCCAATCCCCAGAGATCGGTTTCGGGTCGAGGGTTGCAATCAGATTGTATTTTTCTGTGATAAGCTGAAGGAGGAACCTGGCTACAATCAGGTCGTCGGCTGCGCGAAGGGCGCCCTTACCAAAACACTGAAATTCCCACTGACCCAGCATGACTTCTGCGTTGATCCCGGTCACCCCAAGATCGGCGGCAAGGCAAGCGTCCCAGTGTTCATCGACCAATTCCCTCGCTTCGACGCGGTGCGCTCCGACGGCGCAATAATAGGGGCCCTGGGGCTCAGGAAAACCGCCGTCCGGAAAGCCAACAGGACGGCCATTTGAGGTCATCAGAATGTATTCTTGCTCAAATCCAAACCAGAATTCGGCTTCGGAGTCCCGATCGATCAGATTTCGCGTGTTGGTCTCGTGGGGGCGTCCATCCCGATGAAAAACCTCGCACAAAACGAGATAGGCGTTTTGTCTGAAGGGGTTTGGATAGACACGAACCGGCTGCAGGATGCAGTCGGAATCATGGCCCTCGGCCTGCTGAGTGGAACTGCCATCGAAGCCCCATTTCGGGGTGTCTTCGACAGACCCGTTATACGAACTATCCGGATGGATTTGTGCCTTCGTCCGGATATTTGCGATCTCGTAGCCGTCCAGCCAGATGTAGTCGAGACGAGCGTTTCCCATGGTATTCTTCCTTTCGTTCATTTTGCTTATTCGCGCCATAAACTAGACGATATCAAGAGGTTATCATTTTACTCTTTCATTCGTTGGCTGTCGTTAGTTGCCAGTCGCAATCTTCTTGTCTGAGCGTCTCAAGCAGACAAATGAACGGCCAATGGGCTATCTGTACCTTTCGTACGCCCACTTTAGCGCAGCGATGCTGGGCGCATATTGAGAGGTGTTCCCTTGCTCTTGAGCGTTGTCCGTTAGTGCCGCGCCTTTGGGGTTTTGAACCCACCGACCGACCAAAGACACGGGGCTTACATCAAATTCTTCCTTAAACAACCGACTGAAGTGAGCATGTGAAGAAAATCCCCAACGTTGAGCAACGTCTTTAACGACGCCTCGCACGGGCTGTGCCTCAGACAAATCCCGATATGCTCTGCTCAACCGGCGCGAAAGAATGTACCGGTTCACTCCTCCGTATTCTTCTAGGTGGCGGAACAGTGTCGCTCGGGATAGATGCAATTCTTCAGATATCCTGTCCACGCCAAGCCAACTATAATTGAGGTTCTCTTCAATGAAGACCTTGAGGGCACGGATTTGGTCATTTCGGGTATTTGAATATTTTTCATGTTTCGTTCCATGAGTAAAAACGCTTCTAAGCGTCCCGGAGAGGCTTTCTGCAAGAACCGGAAGGTCATTTTGGCTCAGATGTTCAAGCTCCTGAAATGCGGCCTCGACGCTCGCCGAAAGAAAACGTCCGACGGCGGATTCCAAGCTTACACTAAAGACGGGCGGATGGGTCGACGGGTCATATCCAAGTGCGTCATAAGGCAAAAAGATCGAATCTAGCTCGTGATCACTGTAAGTTTCGCTCTTGGATCGATTTTGATCGATAAAGTGGAGTGCACCGCTATCCAAGTGGTGTTTTTCACCATCTAACTGAATTGTTTCTCCGCCATATTTAAACAATTTAACCTTTATGAGGCGAGTGGGGCTCCCCTCAACCAGCTTGCTTGGTCTTACAATGGTGTTCGCTTGCGCTCGGATCCTGAAAAATAACAAAACTGGAGAAAACCACATACGGGTAGCAAATCTATAATAGCTCCCCGCAGAGCCTGCTTGAGAAAGTTCATACGTTTCGTCGGTTATCTCACGCCAGATTTCTCGCGCCTGATCTGGCGGCAAATCAAAGGTATTGATGTAGTAAGATGCAGCCATTTAGTACTCCGACGAAGCGATCTCAGCAGATTTTACCCATGTGCGATTTTTGCTTCCATATCACATCCTAATCGAGCCGTTTGACTTTATCTCCTTGAGACACTCAGACAAACAGATTGCGACTGGCAACTAACGACAGACAATGAATGATCAAGTATGCGGTAACAGCACCTGATGCCCTCCAGTCGATGCAGCCAATAGTTGACAGAACGAAAGAATATCGATCGTGCTAAACATAAGTTCAATTTGGCGGGTGCAGAGGCCCGCGGATCATCCGCATAGCGATCGCCATAGCATGACGACGGATGTGCTTATGTTCGTCAATGCCGCTCAGCGATACATCAAGCCACTCTTCGACGGCCTTTTCTGTGACTGGCATCTTTTGTGCGGCCAAGCCAAGCACCGCCTCAATAGCTGCGGTGTATCCTGCCTTGGTTTCGGCCTCGTCATCCCAGTTGAAAACCAAACCCTTCTCCCTTTCTGTGTTGTGTTGCGTCGACCTGCCCGCTCTCCATCAAGGCCTTCGGCAGTTTGACACTCCTCATGAAACCGTTACATACTAATATTCAATAATCAATAGGTTTGGGGGGGGCTAAAAATGGATGCTTTACAGCAGGTTATACCAGCCTTGGGCCTGTTCGGCCTTCTGGCATCCGCGGCCCTCTTGTTGGTGCGCATCGCGACTGTCTATGTGTCCGGGCGGGTTCACCGCATCCGGGCATCGGCAGAACTCATTGGCCTTCTGGTGGTCCTCGATTTCACGATCGGTCCCGGGCTTCGCTTCCTCGGAGCAGACTCTCTTGTCGCGCCTATGGAGAGAGCCGTTCTTGCTGCGACGGCCATCGGTGTTGCCTTTCTGTTGAACGGTGTAGTTCGCGTCGTCCTTTGGGATGGACTGCTCTCGGATCATGGCGAGCGGAAGGTCCCGGTCATTGTCAAGGGAAGCGTTGGGGTTGCCATCTACCTTGCAGCCATCTTGCTGGTGATGCACTTCGTCTACGATGAGCCAATCGGAGGTTTGCTGGCCACATCGGGCGTAGCGGCTCTGGTGCTGGGCTTTGCCGCGCAATCGACACTGAAGGAGGTCTTTTCCGGCGTTGCTCTCAACGCCACCCAGGCCCTGCGTATCGGTGACTATGTCGAGATCGACGGAGTGTATGGTCAAGTCCATGAGATCAACTGGCGTTCGATTTCGGTCAAAAACCCGCATACCAACTCTCTCTACATCTTTCCCAACAGTGGCGTCGCTGACCGAACCATTCTGAACTTCAGCGAACCTACCAGTCGGTTTCGGTACTTCCTGACTTTCACTTTGGAACTGTCATCTCCTCCGGAACTGGCCATCCGCGCGATCGCAAAGGAGCTTGAAAATTCGAGGTTCGTACGCCGCGATCCGAAACCTGACTTCAATATGCTCGGATATACGAGCGAGGGGATTGAAGTGAGGGTTCGGTGGCATTTCGATGATGACGATCATTGGTGGGATGCCCAGAATGAGATGGTCATGGCCATCTGGAGTGCGATGAGGAAGCATCGGCTGCGCATCGCGATCAACCGCACTTGGCTGGGAACTGGCGACGAATGGGAGAAACTCGACCAGACTGGCGCCGCGGATTTCGGGAAGGACAAGGTCGCCGAACAGCTTGCGAAATCGGGACTCTTTGCGGAGTGCCCGGAGGCAGATCTGTCCCAGTTGGCCGATGCCGCCAAGATTCTGTCGCTCAATCCACCGGCTTGCTTCTATGAGCAGGGAGAGCCGTCTGATGGGCTCTATTTCGTCCTTAGCGGGAATGTCGCGCTTTATCAGTCCATAGACGAAAAAGAGTTGAACGAAATCAAAGTCGAAAACTGTCAGGAAGGCCAGATCTTTGGCTTGCAAAGTTTCCTGGAGTCGGCGCCCAGAAACTACCTCGCGCAGGCTGAACAATACTCAGTGGTTGCTCATATCCCTGACGAGGCCGTCCGAAAGTTGATATCCGATCACCCTGAAATCCACGGCAAACTCCAGGACGATCTTGCTGCTCGCGCTCAGCAACGCGAAAAAGATGCAAAAGTCGCCCACAAAGAGCTTCTGGCAGCTCTGCATGCTGAAGAACGCCGCAAGCTTTCCGAAGAGCTAAGACAGAACGTGGGCGAATTGCTGGAACGTCCGGCATTGCATCACTTCATGAGCCTTCTGTCATCCAAGGTTCGCCACGAAGATGTATTGAAGTCGACAATGGCAGGCGCTGCCATCATCGCTGCTTGCCGGGGCGATGTTGATGAGACTGAGGAACAGTTTCTCCGTAGAACGATGACCGAGGCAGACTTGCTCAGACATATGAATATTGATCACGCAATGGAGTTGTTTCGCGATTTTGCGGCCGCAGAAGATGTTCTGGCCCGTGATGGTCAGGTTTTCGCTATGCTCGACCGGGCAAGTGAAATGAAGGGCGGATCACAAATCGCCCACGCGATTGCCGTCGGAATGACGGGTGTTCACGGAACGCCGACCCAGAAGGAATGCGAAGCGCTTGTGGACATCTCGAAACGACTCGACCTGGAGGCGCCAAAATGGGCACTAAACGTCGAGGGAGAGCAGAATGGGTGACGGAGTGTCAAAATCAGGGTTTGTCTTCACAATTGGTCTTACAGGGCACCGTGACATTCATCCTGAAGCCGTTGCCGACATACGCGCGGCGCTAAAAAATGAACTCGAGGCTATGCGGGAGCGGTTTGAAGCCCTTCCGGTTGAGCTTGTCACTGGATTGGCTCAGGGCGCCGATACACTCGCCACCGAGGTTGCGCTTGAGATCGGATTGCCCGTGCGCGCGGTTCTGCCGATGCCCCGCGCGCTCTACGAGGCTGACTTTGAGGGCGAAGCCCATTCCAACCTAATCAGACTTTTGGATGACGCGCGCGTCAAAGTGCAGGAGTTACCACTCCCTCACGGGACCGGGGAGGACGACTTCAAAGAGGGCGCGGCTCGTGATGCCCTCTACGCGCGGCTCATGGATTACCTTGTCAGGCGTTCGAATGTCCTAGTTGCTCTTTGGGATGGAGAGGTGACGGGTCTGACTGGTGGATCGTCCGACGTTGTGGTTCGCTATCTCTCTGGTTCAGAGCCGCAGGCACGGCAAGCCCGCAAACTCGAAGCGGTTGTCGACGCCGGGTTGGCAGATGATCGGTCCGACCTCGCGATCTGGATCGAAGCCCCCAGGCAGACGGATGAGGTTGAACAGGGCGACGTGCAGACAAGTTACCTAGTACAGGCGGGTGCTACAGGTCTTATCTGCCGTCTACCGAATATCCCTGATTTCGTAGAGGAGCGTTGGCGCGAGTTTGACCAGTATGTCCTCGAGCGGGACACAGAAATCGGCACCGATCTGACCGCCTATCCGATCTCTGTACCTGATGATGTCAAGATATCAGAGGTCGCCTTGTCAATCGACGTGGATTTCGTACGTGCGGATCAACTTGCCCTCGCAAATCAACGTCAATCGGATCGTCTCTTTAAGCTCTTCGGGCTCATGGCAGCCATGATGGGGCTGACATTTCTGCTCTATGCGAAGATTGCCGCACTGAAACTGTTTCTCATCGCTTATGTGGCTCTCTTCGCAGGAGGTTTCTTAATTTTTGCCATCGGCTCAAGGCGCGGGTGGTTTGGACGTCACCTCGCTTTCCGCGCACTGGCCGAGGCACTCCGCATCCGATTCTTCCTTGTCTTGTCCGGAGGTGGTGCAACAGGCCAGACGCGGCGCCTCTTGCGACTGACCGGTATCGAGCGTTTCAAGGGCTTTGGATGGATTGGCGATGCAATCCGATGCACAGAACCATTGGCCTGCGAAAGCACAGTGCACGCAAAAGAAAGGGTTGCGGCAGTTTCGGAAAGGTGGGTCAAGGATCAAGCGGCTTATTTTTCACGAAAGCATCACCAGTTGCATGCTGAGCACGAGCGTCTTGAAATGGTAAAGAAGTATCTGTTTCTTGTAGCGTTTCTCGGTGCCCTCTCGCTGCTTTTTTTCAAAGATACCCTCTACCACTTCCATATCGGCGATCTTGATGGCAAGACCCTTGTCGTCTTTCTCATGGGGCTTTTGCCGCTTTGGCTTGCGATATGGGAAATCTATCAAACGAAAATGGCAATACGTGAGTTGCTTTGGCAGTACGCAAACCAGGGAGAGTTGTTCGAACTTGCTGAGCGGCGCCTCGAGGTGATTTCTGATCCTATTCACGCACAAGATGTGATTTCGGATTTGGCTGAACGTTCTCTCATGGATGTGGTCCAGTGGAGCACGCACCGCTACCACCGTGAACACGAACCGCCGTCTGCCGGATGATGAAAAAAGTGGAAGATAGCGGCGATTTCAAAGCACAACTTTCAAAGTTGCGCCACGACCTTCGTACACCTGTCGGACACATCATCGGCTATGCCGAGATGATTGAGGAGGATCTGCCGCCTGATCTCCTGAAGACATTTTCGGGAGACCTGCAAGCAATCCAGAATGCAGGTCACAAAATGCTTGTCCTAATAGAAGATTTCCTGGGCGCTTCGACGGTCTCACCTGAAGAGGTCAATGTTGGGGACGCTCAGTTTCAGTTTCGAATGCAACTCAACCACATAAACGGTTATTCGGAAATGATCTTCGAGGAGGCGACAGACCTCGCCGAAGCTGAGTTCATATCTGACCTGGAAAATATCGCCGAAGCGGGGCGAGCGGCGCTGAGTCTCGTAGATGCCATCCCGAAACGTTTGCTCGAGAAAAACACCAACAAAAAAACCGCCCCGAAGAAAGAAGGCAAACGCTCTCCGCAACAAGACATTTCGATAATCAACAGTCAAATCGGTCAAGGGGGCGAACTTTTGCTGGTAGACGACGACCCGTCAAACCGCGAGCTGTTAAGACGGCGGGTCAAACGCATGGGATACTCGGCGCGGACGGTGTCCAGCGGAGAGGAGGCCCTTGCCATCCTCGAAACCGATCGATTTGACCTTGTCTTGCTAGATTACATGATGCCCGGCCTATCTGGCCTTGAGACTCTGCAACGAATGAAGGCGTCTTCTCGCCTGCGCACGATCCCGGTGATTATGCTATCTGCGTCTGACGACATTGAAATGATGGTCGACTGTATCCTTCAGGGTGCCGAAGACTACATTTTTAAGCCGTTCAATCCGATCCTGCTTCAAGCGCGGATCAGTGCGTGTCTTGAAAAGGTTCGTCTCCGTCAGAATATCTCAAAGCAGTTCCGGATTTTTATCTCTTCACCCGGCGACGTCATTCCCGAGCGGCGAGTGGCAAAAACTGTAATTGGGCGTCTTAACGAAGAGTTCTTTGGGCGTGCCTATCTCATCCCAATCCTCTGGGAAGAGGAGCCCATGTTGGCTTCCGAGACCTTCCAAGCTCAGATACACCCACCGCATGAGACCGAAATCTACGTTGGTATTCTTTGGTCTCGCATCGGTTCGCCTCTACCCGATACGATCCTGAGACCCGACGGGACCAGATACGAGTCTGGTACGGCGTTCGAATTCGAGGACGCCCTAGGCGGTTTCAAGCAGCAAGGCTCTCCGGAGATGCTTCTCTACCGAAAGCAGGGGGCGCCGACGTTGTCGCTCGAGGATCGTAACATTGTTCTCGACAGGCTCGATCAGATCGACAAGCTCAGCCGGTATCTCGATCGCTGGCTTATTGGTGAAGACGGCTCCTATATCGGAGCATTTCATATGTTTGAAACCGAGGAACAGCTCGACACGATGCTCGAGATGCATCTGCGAAAACTCGTTGAAGCTCGGCTGGCACAGGATGCATCGGTGCAAACAGACGCAGCCTGAGTCTGCGTACCGAGGATCCGGTAAGGAAGAATAGGAAGGGAAGACAAAATGGCAAAAATTCTTCTGGTTGAAGACAATGAGATGAACCGAGACATGCTGTCTCGCAGGCTCAAGAAGAAAGGCTACGAAGTCGTGATGGCGTTTGACGGCCAGCGCGGTGTCGAGATGGCCTCAGAAGAAAGTCCCGACATAATACTGCTCGACATGAGCCTTCCGGTCATGGACGGCTGGGACGCGGCACGGCACCTCAAGGCAAGTGACCAAACAAAGAGCATTCCGATTATCGCGCTGACGGCACATGCCATGGCGGGTGATCGTGACAAGGCCCTGGGCGCTGGCTGCGATGATTATGATACCAAGCCGGTCGACATAAAGCGACTTCTTGAAAAGATTGAAGGTTGGCTGAACGTGTGACGAGACAAGGTACTCATATCCGTAAGCTCTGGCAGTTCGTCTGATGGCGAACATTGATCTGCTCTGGGTCATTTTTGCCAGTGCGCTGGTCTTCCTGATGCAGGGTGGTTTCCTGTGCCTAGAGAGCGGGATGACCCGCTCAAAAAATAGCATCAACGTCGCGATCAAGAACCTCGCAGATTTCTGTCTGTCCACGCTGGTGTTCTGGGCTGTCGGCTTCGGGCTGATGTTTGGGCTGAGTTACAAAGGGTGGATCGGGTTGGACCTGTTCTCCCTCGACTTCGCCAAGGCGTCCCCGTCTCTTGCGGTGTTTTTCCTATTCCAGGTGATGTTTTGCGGGGCCGCGGTCACGATCCTCTCTGGGATCGTCGCAGAGCGGATGAAGTTCGGCGCCTATCTCTTTGTCGCGGTGATCATCTCGGGGCTTCTCTATCCCGTTGCAGGTCATTGGAGTTGGGCCGGCCTTGACGGCGCTGGCGGATCGGGCTGGCTTGCGGATTTGGGGTTTGTGGATTTTGCCGGGTCGACGGTGGTTCACAGCGTTGGCGGCTGGGCGGGTCTCGCGCTCGTCTTGATTATCGGCCCGCGCTTGGGGCGCTTTGATGACGGCTCGGGCGCGCAATCCATTACCCCGTCGAACATGCCGACCTCCACGCTTGGCGCTCTTCTTCTCTTCATCGGCTGGCTTGGCTTCAACGGTGGCAGCACCTTGGTGCTGGATGACACCGTGCCATCTATCCTGATCAACACGGTCGTCGGGGGATGCGTCGGTGCCATTTCGGCCGGAGGTCTGCGATATGCGGTCAACCAGCGACTTGACGTGGATCAGTTCATCAATGGCGCACTGGGTGGGCTTGTCGCCGTTACCGCGAATTGTTTCGCCGTCTCGACAGGGTCCGCTGCCCTGATTGGCTTGGTTGGTGGCATGATTGTCGTCTTTGTCAGCCAGATCCTCGAGGCCCTCAGGATCGACGATGCGGTCGGGGCAATCCCTGTGCACCTGGGGGCCGGGATATGGGGCACACTGGCAACCGGCCTTTACGGCGATCTCGAAACCCTTGGCACAGGCCTGAGCCGCCTCGAACAGATCGGTGTTCAGGGTCTGGGCGTGCTTGTCTACGGCATCTGGACCTTCGGTATGGCCTTTCTGGTATTTTCGGCCGGCAACGCGGTCTTCCGGTTCAGGGTGAGTGAAGAGGAAGAGATCGCCGGGCTCAATATCTCAGAACATGGAATGCAGCACGAAAGTGAGATGCAGACTACAGAAGGACGTTCATTGGAGAGCGCCGGATGAAATTTTTGCACGCTCGATATGTTCCGACTGAAGGGCAACTGCAAAGCGACCGCTTCTTTCGGCGGAGGGTCGGTTGATGCAGGACATTGATCTTTTTTGGGTGATCATCGCCAGTGCCCTATTGTTCTTGATGCAAGCGGGCTTTCTTTGCCTCGAAACGGGAATGACCCGTTCGAAGAACAACATCAACGTCGCGATCAAAAACTTCTGCGATTTCTGTGTCTCGGCCCTGGCATTCTGGCTCGTGGGCTTCGGACTGATGTATGGCCTGAGTTATCAGGGATGGATCGGGTTGGATCTGTTCGCACTCGACTTTGCCAAAGCAACTCCGTCACTCGCTGTCTTCTTCCTGTTTCAGGTGATGTTGTGTGTGACATCGGTCACGATCCTTTCTGGGATTGTCGCCGAACGTATGAAGTTTAGTGCATATCTCTTCGCCGCTTTGATCGTGTCCGGGCTTCTCTATCCCGTTGCAGGTCACTGGAGTTGGGCCGGTCGCATAGCAGAAGGATCGGGCTGGCTTGCGGATTTGGGGTTTGTGGATTTTGCCGGGTCGACGGTGGTTCACAGCGTTGGCGGCTGGGCGGGTCTCGCGCTCGTCTTGATTATCGGCCCGCGCTTGGGGCGCTTTGATGACGGCTCGGGCGCGCAATCCATTACCCCGTCGAACATGCCGACCTCCACGCTTGGCGCTCTTCTTCTCTTCATCGGCTGGCTTGGCTTCAACGGTGGCAGCACCTTGGTGCTGGATGACACCGTGCCATCTATCCTGATCAACACGGTCGTCGGGGGATGCGTCGGTGCCATTTCGGCCGGAGGTCTGCGATATGCGGTCAACCAGCGACTTGACGTGGATCAGTTCATCAATGGCGCACTGGGTGGGCTTGTCGCCGTTACCGCGAATTGTTTCGCCGTCTCGACAGGGTCCGCTGCCCTGATTGGCTTGGTTGGTGGCATGATTGTCGTCTTTGTCAGCCAGATCCTCGAGGCCCTCAGGATCGACGATGCGGTCGGGGCAATCCCTGTGCACCTGGGGGCCGGGATATGGGGCACACTGGCAACCGGCCTTTACGGCGATCTCGAAACCCTTGGCACAGGCCTGAGCCGCCTCGAACAGATCGGTGTTCAGGGTCTGGGCGTGCTTGTCTACGGCATCTGGACCTTCGGTATGGCCTTTCTGGT
>NZ_JAIMIA010000081.1:13036-20576 GCF_019966495.1 Tateyamaria pelophila
CGCCTCGAACAGATCGGTGTTCAGGGTCTGGGCGTGCTTGTCTACGGCATCTGGACCTTCGGTATGGCCTTTCTGGTCTTTTCGGCTGGCAACGCGGTCTTCCGGTTCAGGGTGAGTGAAGAGGATGAATTCGCCGGACTCAATATCTCAGAGCTTGGGATTCATCAGGAGAGTGAACTGCAAGCTTCAATATCAACGCCCGTTGGAACACGGCCATGAACAAGAACTTTGTCAACAAAACGGGATACGGTGGAATGGAGGCTTTCCCGAAGCTCTTCAAACGCCGGGCGCTGCTCAAGGGCGGGGGGGCCTTTGCCTCGATGCTTTTGGTACATCCGACGGATCTGCTCGCGCAAGCAGAGCATTCTGATGGGCCCCGCAGAATCAACTTGTCAGGCCGCCAGCGGATGCTGATCCAGCGAGCCGGAAAGTTTGTCTGTCTTGCCTATCAGAATCCCGACCCAGCCCTACTTCTTGCGGCTGCAGCACAGACACTGGCGCTGCATCAGACAACCGAAGCTGGATTGAAGGACGGAGACGCCGAGCTCGGACTGGAACCGGAAACCAATGCCTCGGTTTTGAGTGCGCTGACACGCGCGAACAATGCCTTCGCCCCGTATGGCCAGACCATCCGTGATGCGATCGAGGGCCGACGCGTCGAGCAAGAGCATCTTCAGGCGATTTCGGACCTCAACGGTCCTGCGCTTGCTGAAATGGATGCCGCGGTCAACCTGATCGAGAGGGTCTACAAAAGCGCAGAGCTATCCGAACAGATGGCGATGCTCATTAATATCTCCGGTCGACAACGAATGTTCACCCAAAGACTGGTTTTGCTGCTGTGCCTGTCTCGCAGCGGGTTAGCCTCTCGGGACACCCGCGAAGAACTCTTCAGAACCATTAACAGATTCAACATATCGCTGAACATTCTGAACCGCGTGACACCTGGCGCGCTCCGGGACTCAAGATCACAGCCCATAACCGAACGTCTAAACTCAGTTCAAGGTGACTGGGCGGCGCTTAGGGAGCGTATCTCAACGACCCTGCGGATCACAGAAGATGGGTCCGTAGAAGATATCCTGCATGTCAACGAAAGAGCAGAAGAACTTCTCACGAGGATGAACGAAATCGTCCTGCTCTATGAAGAGGCCGCCGAATGAAGGGAACCCAGATATGACGACTGAAAGGCAAACCCCAAAACTGGGATTGACGATCGGCACCAAGCTGGCGGCAATTAGCATCGTCATATCCATGGCTGCTGTCTGTATCGCGGCCGTATTGGCTGGATACTCGTCAAACGAAGCCCTGAAGCGTGCGGCGTTCGAAAGACTGACAGCCGTTCGCGAACTCAAGGCGCAGCAAATTGAAAGCTATTTCTCACAAGTCGAGAATGAGCTCAAGTTTGTTGCGGAAAGCGCATCGTTGAAAGACAATCTTCAACAACTTCGGCGAGGGATCGTTTATCTGCAAGTATCCGAAGATCTTGTGACGCCAGAGTATCAGGATGATCTAAATCAATTCTATCTTGAGGACTTTCGTGCGCGGTATGAGGAGGAAACAGGAACCCGCGCCGACGACGCGGTCATTGATGGCTTGCTGCCACAGGATCCCTTGGCGATATTTCTGCAGCATAGATACATTCTTGATCCTCAACTAGTAAATCAAGTTCAGTTCGAGACTCAATATGGGGCAGCCGTTTCAGCGCTGGAACAGTCACTGGGGAAATTTCAGGACCGCTTCGGTTTTTATGATGTATTTCTAATCGAACCTAACGATGGACGCATCGTCTACTCCGTTGAGCGGGAAATTGATTTTGGAACCAGTGTATTCGATGGGCCGTATTCAAACACAAACCTTGCCCGGGCAGTCACGACCGCCATGGCTGCAAATCCAGATCAGGTCATCTTTGCCGACTTCGAATCCTATATCCCTTCATTCAACGCGCCAGCCGCATTTGCCGCCTTGCCCGTGTATGATGGACCAAATCCGATTGGGGTCCTTGCCGTGCAACTTCCTCTGAGCGGGATCAACGCGATCATGACCTCCAACCAATCATGGAGCGACGTTGGGTTGGGTGATTCCGGCGAAGCCTATATCGTCGGCCGCGACAAGCTGTTGCGCAATCAGTCCCGCTTCCTGATCGAAGATCGTGAAGAGTATCTGAAATTGGTCGGTGAAGTTGGCCTCCCAAGCTCCATCATAGACCAGATCGAACGGACGAACAGTTCCGTTGGCTTGCAAGAGGTCGACACCATTGGAACGCAGGCAGCTCTCTCAGGACGCACAGGAACAGAGATCTTCCCCGACTACAGAAATGTCGAAGTCTTGTCCTCATATCGCCCGCTTGAGCTGTCGGGGCTAGACTGGGTCATCATGAGCGAGATCGACCGCGAAGAAGCCCTGCGCGATGCAGATCAACTGATCGACCGACTGATCTTGGTCGCCTCCATAGTTCTTGCGATCGCAATTTACGCGTCATACCTCTTTTCAATTTCGCTTACGCGACCACTTAGATTACTGTCTGGCAGCGCAGCGAGACTAACTGCTGGTGAATTGGATGAGCCGATCAAGGTGCAGACAAGCGACGAGATTGGCGAGCTTGCGCAGAATTTCGAAGCCTTACGCCTATCGATCGTTCATTCGCTTGAGGAAGTTGAAAACCAAAAGTCGATGTTGGAAACAACCGTGGCTGCACGGACGACCGAACTAAACGAGGCATCGGCTCAGCTTCAGCTTGCGTTGTCGAAGATGTCGAACGGCATCTACATGCTCGATGCCGACATGAATTACGTCCTGGTAAATGAGCGCTACACCGAGATGCTTGCTCTGCCACCACGGCTGGTCGAACCGGGGCAGCCAGAAGAAGAGGTCATCCGTTGGCACGCAGAAAACGGTGACTATGGGCTTGGCGATACTGAACAGCTAATCCGGACTCGTTTGGAAGCTCTCGCTGATGGCCACTCATCAAACGTTGTCCTCAATACAGCAGCTGGCCGGACGATTGAAATCAGAACAACGCCAATCAGCGGAGGGGGACTCGTCGGGGTCGTTACCGATATTACAACGATCAAACGTAACGAAGCTGAGCTCGTCGCACAGAACGAAAACCTGAAGAAGATTCAAGGCGATCTCGCATTTAGTGAGCAGAGAATATCGAAGATTATTGAAGCTAGTCCCATTGGTATCCTTTCTATTGACAGAAAGGGAACAATTGAGACATTCAGCTCGGCCGCTGAACAAATTTTTGGTTACTACGCGTCAGACGTTATTGGAAAGAACCTCAAGATCCTGATGGAAACACACGTCGCCGTTGAGCACGACCTTTATCTTGAACGCCGTATTCATGGTGCGTCGTCAACAGTCGTTGGTCAAAGTCGGGTCGTCAACGCCGTTCGAAAAGATGGATCGGTATTTAAACTGGAAGCGCGGGTTGAGGAAGTTCAAGTCGGGGATGAAATCTTCTATATCGGGCTCGTCGAAGACATAACTGAACGCCTTGAACTGGAGCGACAAGCCGAGGAGGCGCGCGAGCAAGCTGAACGGGCGAATGAAGCCAAGAGCGCGTTCCTTGCAAATATGAGCCATGAACTTCGCACACCAATGAATGCGATCATTGGGTACTCGGAAATGATGGCAGAGGATGCTGAAGATGACGGGCTGGAAGAGATGCTCGGCGATCTGAACAAGATTACCAACGCCGGTAAGCATCTGTTGTCTCTGATCAACGACGTGCTCGACCTCTCCAAAATCGAAGCCGGGAAAATGGATATGTTCCTTGAAGACTTCGCCGTCAAGGACATTACCGAAGACGTTGCCAGTACGGCACTCAGCCTTATCGAAAAGAATGCCAATGAACTCGTTCTGGATATCGATCAGGATCTAGACACCATGTATGGCGATGTAACGAAAGTTCGCCAGATTCTCTTCAATCTGATCTCCAACGCTGCGAAGTTCACCAAGGAAGGAAAGATTACTCTTTCCGCCAATGTGGATTCCATAGCAAATGAACCTGCAATTCGGTTTGCCGTCACCGATACCGGGATCGGCATCCCTGAAGACAAGATTGAGCATATATTCGCGGAATTCTCTCAAGCCGATGAATCTACCACACGCGATTATGGTGGAACCGGCCTAGGGCTCGCCCTCGTGAAGAGATTTTGCGAAATGATGGGCGGCAGCATCCGTGTCGAAAGTACTATTGGGCAGGGTTCAAGTTTTATCGTCACATTACCAAAGAAAGCTCAAAAGAAGCATGAAGGGCTTGAAGAGGAAGCGCGCATTTCGGGCGCGACGTCGGAGCTCGCTTCATCGGACGAGGATGCGACACCTACTTCAACAGAGTCAATCAAGGATACCTTTGCTCGAAAATCGGTCCTCGTCATTGATGATGAGGCCTCGGCCCGGGAGCTTCTGAAGAAGCGTCTGGAAGCGGAAGGCTGTTCGGTGGTGTTGGCCAAATCCGGGGCTGAAGGTCTGGCACTCGCTGCGGAACACTTGCCCGTCCTCATAACGCTGGATGTGATGATGCCCGGAATGGACGGCTGGACAGTCCTCCGCCGACTAAAGGCTGACAATACACTGAAAGATATTCCAGTCGTCATGATTTCGATGGTAGGAGACAAGGCCATGAGCTATTCGCTCGGCGCCGTCGAATCTCTTCAAAAACCGGTTGACCGAGGCAAGCTGTCGGGGCTTGTCAAAAAGTATGCGTCGGGCGGTCAAAAGACAACACTTGTCGTTGAAGACGATCCGGCTGCGCGCGAAACCATGGTGCGCACGCTTCAAGGCGACGGCTGGGAGGTCGATGAAGCGGAGAACGGAAAGATTGCGCTTGGGAAAACAGAACAGCATGAATTCGAACTCATCCTTCTTGATCTCATGATGCCGGTGATGGACGGTTTTGAGTTTCTGGAAAGGCTCAGATCAAGCGACCATCCATCAGCCAACACTCCAATAATTATTGTTACAGCGATGGAACTGAACACCGAAGACCGCAAGCGCCTTCAGACCAGTGTCAGCGATGTCGTGCAAAAGTCTGGCGGAGATGTGGAGGGCGTTTTGGAAGAAATTCTCTCGCTGATTCATCGATAGAGCGTGAGGGATTCTTGATTTGAAAGAAATGGCTGGCAAACAGGCTCCGGGGCTTGATGAGGCATTAGAGGCACTTAACGGTGAAGTGACGGACTGGGAGCTTTTCCTCTCAAGTTACCCTGATACTTCGGCAGTCTTCGCCGGGGCCGACCTTTCCGAGGCGGACCTATCGGAACGCAACCTTTCAGGACTTGACCTCACCGGCACCGACCTTTTCGAAGCCCGGTTGTCATCTGCAAACTTGAAGCACGCAAAGATAGATCGCGCAGAGCTTTCAGGGGCGGATCTTTCTCATGCTGGACTATACAAGGCCAGACTGACCGGTGCTACACTCACTGCGGCAAACCTCCAGAACGCCGACTTAACAGATGCCGATCTTTCTGGCGCGGATCTGCGTGGAGCAAATTTTGTCGGGGCAGATCTGACCGGCGCTGACCTCCGTGATGCAAACCTAACAAAAGCCGATCTTCGTGATGCCTGCCTGGTGAACGCCAATATCTCGCGCGCGTCACTCTGCACAGCAAGGGTCGAAGGGGCCAATGTGACCGGCGTCGTCTACGGCAATTTAAAAGATATGAGCGGCCGCTACCTTGGAATTCGCGGCATAGACTCTGTCTACGGCAACGCGCTTTTTGTACGAGACGCTAGGGATCAGGACTACATAGACACCTTGGAAGCATCTATTTCAAATATGCCTGCCGGTTTTGCGAAGTCCGTTGAGCAAATTTTTTTCAAGGCTTGGGGACTATTTGATCACGGCCGCAACCTTCTAAAAGTGGGAGCTTACGCGCTATTTCTCGCAACGCTGTACGGGATCATTTATTCTTTTGATATGTGGCTGGGGTGGGGAATGATGGATTATTCCAACTCGGCGCAAAGCTGGTTTACTCCCTTCTACGTCTCGTTGGTTACATATACGACGCTGGGGTATGGCGATGTAACAGCTGAAAATGTCTATGGAGAAATTCTCGTAATTAGCGAAGTGGTCTTGGGCTATTTTACTCTTGGCTTGCTGCTGTCAATTATCGCAAATTCAATTGCTCGCCGGAGTTAGCGACATGGAACTTAAACCCAAGATACAACCGTCGTTTTCGTTGAAAAATCTCATCCCTAGTGAGGTATAGCGGATATTTGATTAGCCCACTGTCTTATCAATTTCTCAGGAATTTCAATTTCGGAAGAAATGCCAAGCTGACCTGGAGCTCTCGTGATGTACTCGAAGTAGACCTCTCCGTCAGCATCTGGACTCCATTGCTGCGGGCAATTTATTTGAATTATCAATTTCTCCAAACTCGCCTCGGGCAGTTGACGTCCTAAAAATAGTTCTCTCTTTATTCCAAATCTAGAATTTTGATCAGAACTGGAACTGTCAAATACAAATATCATTATGTCGCAAAACCCAATCAGCTCCGTTTCCGGAGCCCGTTCATCTAATTCAGTTGTTTTTGATTGCTTTTCTAAAATTGCGTGGATCCTAGCATTAATTCTAGCATCCTCTTCGTTAAGCTCTGGAGGCGCTTCAAAAGGAAAAAGTTCTAGGTTCAAACCCTCCTCAACAGTGGAAATACTGGCCAACTCGCTAAATTTATTCTCGACTGAACCAACCAAAGACAAGTTTTCTGACCCAAAAATTGAACTTAATTTTCTGAACTGCTCTCGAAATATTGTTTCAATCATGGGTTCGAGCGGCTTTGGGAGCTCTGATTGAGACAAAATACCAATTCTTATCATACTTCTCATAAGATAGTTGGCCTCCAGGCAGCACGATGTGACTTGGTAATCCCCCCATTTTTAATGGGGCTCAGCCGTAGAATTCACGCAGCTGTTTTCAGGTTCAATGCGGGTGTCATACCGCCGATAGCCATGATGGGTCGCTCGTTGTTGTAAGTCCAGAGCCATTCAGTGGCTTGGTCCTGTTCCTCCTCGATAGTTGCAAAGATATTGTGTCACTGAACGACACCGAGGCAGCCAAGGTGCGCATGGTGTTCAAGCGCTTCGTCGAGATCGGCTCCGCCACCGTGCTCGCGCGGGAACTGCGCAGCGACGGGTTCCGCAACAAGCAGGGAACGCTCATCGACAAGGGCTACCTCTACCGGCTTCTGAACAACCGCGTGTATCGCGGTGAGGCCGTCCACAAAGGTAAGGCTTATCCCGGCGAGCACGACGCCATCATCGACGCGCGGCTTTGGGATCAGGTTCATGACATTATGGGTGAAAGCCCCCGCAAGCGGGCGAATAACAGCAGGACGCAAACGCCTGCGTTGCTGAAAGGCCTTCTTTTCACCGCCATTGGCGCGGCCATGACGCCATCCAGCACCAAGAAGGGAACGCGCCGGTACCGCTATTACGTCTCCATGGACCTCCTCAAGAACCGAGAGACGCCGAACGATGGCATACCGCGCCGATTGTCTGCGGACACGGTGGAGTCCGCTGTTGTCGCCGAAATCCGCCG
>NZ_JAIMIA010000082.1 GCF_019966495.1 Tateyamaria pelophila
GGTAAAAGATACTTGATCCGCAGGCCTGATCAGGCGATCTTCGCGTCAGATGGCAGGCCACTTGGGGAATGTCGGTTCAATCATTGCTGAATGCGCGGCCGGGCTTTGCGTCAGCGAAGACGTGCGCAGGTCATGGGTCAAGACGTTTGGATTGCCGTGTCGATCCCGCGCCTGAGGAGCATCAAAATCCGGATCATACCAGGCGCCAGTCCACAGAAAGACACATCCCGGGCTGATTTCGTCCGTGACCCTGGCCCCCGCCAGACAGCGACCCCGGTTGTTGAACAATTCAACCACATCGCCGGATTTAATCCCTCTTTCCTCTGCATCATCGGGATGGAGCAAAACGGGTTCACGACCTGCAATCTTTTGACTTAGGCTGTATGCGCCATTGTCGAGCTGGCTGTGCAACCGCGTTTTGGGCTGGCCGGACAGCATCGCGAGAGGGAAGTCACCAGCCTCATCAGCGACCCGGTCGCGCGGTGGATACCAGTATGGATGCCCCTTGCAGTCCGGCAGTTCAAACCCCGCGATCGTTTCGGAAAACAACTCAATCCTGCCACTGGGTGTTGGGAGCGCATGAGCAACAGGATCAGCGCGGTACTCTGACAGAAACACCTGCGCGGGGCTTGGGTCGGGGAGGTGAATGACATCGCCGGCGATGAATGCCTGCCAGTCCGGCAATGCGAGGCCCGCCTCCTTGGCGCGCGCGCGCGTAATTTCCCAGATATCGTCTATCCATTCGTCACTTGATTTGCCTTCCGTGAAAGCAGCATCGCTGCCAAGGCGCGCTTCAAGATCTGCATAGATGTCATATTCTACACGCGCCTCACCCTGTGGTGTGATCAGCTGCGGCATGGGCACGAGGGCATTGTCCGACTTCCCCGCACCGAAGTCCGTGCGTTCTTGAGCCGCCGCGATGGGCAGGACAATGTCCGCGTGGCGTGCCGTTGCCGTCCAATTCAGATCGTTCACGATAACTGTTTCCGGCGTCTGAAAAGCGTCATGCAAACGATTCAGATCCTGATGGTGATGAAACGGATTGCCCCCGGCCCACCACACCAGTCGCGTATCCGGGAATGTTCTTTGTTGACCCTGATAGGAATATGACCCACCCGGATTCAAGAGCATCTCACTGATCATGGCCACCGGGATGAAATCACGGACCGGATTGATGCCTTGCGGCAATGTCCCCCAGCGAAAGGGGCGCTCGACGTTGCCGATGTTGGCATTGACGCCATACCCAACCGTGTAGCCACCGCCCGGCAGCCCGATCTGCCCCAGCATCGCGGCAAGCGCAATGGCCATCCACATGGGTTGCTCTCCGAAGTCGGTACGCTGTACGCCGGCGGCGACGCTAATCATAGTGCGCCCGGCAGCCATACGCAGCGCCAACGCCCGGATGTCGCCCGCAGCAACGCCCGTCCGTGCCGCCGCCCACGCAGCATCCTTTGGCTCATCGTCGTGGTCACCCACAAGATACGCGCGCAGCCGTTCGTAGCCGACGGTGTAAACCTGTAAAAACTCCAGATCGCAGAGGTCTTCTTCGATCAATGTGTGGGCAAGTCCCATCATCAGCGCCGTATCGCTCCCCGGGCTGACCGGCAGCCACTGTGCGTTCAGAACATCCGACGCATCGCTGCGCAAAGGACTGATATTGACGAAGCTGACGCCTGCAGTCGCACAAGCCTCAAAGTTGCCGATCATCCGATGTTTGGACACCCCCCCGTCACTGACCTGCGTGTTGCGCAGCGCCAGACCGCCGAACATGACGATCAGATCGGTGTGCTTTGCGATCACCGGCCAACGCGTGGCTTCGACCACATGCTGACGATAGGGGCCGACGATATGCGGCATCAAACCCAATGCCGCATTATAGCTGTAGTTGCCTTCAGACCGGACAAAGCCGCCTTGCGTGTTCAGAAACCGCTTCAACTGACTTTGCGCGTGGTGGAACCTGCCGGTGCTCGACCATCCATATGACCCGGCAAAAATGGCCGAGTTACCGTGCTGGGTACGCACGCGCGTCAACTCCCGGCACACCAGATCCAGAGCGCGGTCCCAACTGACTTCGACAAATTGGTCCCGACCGCGCCGTACGTTACCGGGCGTGCCATCGAGCCAGCTTTTGCGTATGGCCGGACGCAGGATGCGCGCCTTTCCGTGCAGACTGCCGGGAATGTTCGCGTTGATCTCCGAAGTGGCGGGGTCACTTGCGTGGCCCTCGACAGAAACAATTCTGTTGTCGACAACCGTGGCCACTCCGATACCCCAGTGACTTGATGTCAGTTTCGTCCCTTGATCGCTCATCCGCTCCAGTCCGTGCTGATATACAGTACAATTATGCTGAATATTGACACATTGCACACTGCCTGTCATCTTGGAACTGCAGACTACACGTGAGTAGCCCATGACCCATTCTTCGTCGGATATTGTAGATGATCTTGTCCAATTGGGCAGGCCCGCTCGGGTCCGGGGACGGCATGTCAACATGCCTCTGGAATTGGGCGCGACGATCGTATTCGACACGCTTGTTGAGTTCGAGGCCGCCTATTACGGACGCTATAGCGACGCGGCGACGTTCAAGCTCGGAAGGATGCTCGCCCATCTGGAACAGGGCGGTCATGAAAGTCTGGCCCTGCCCGTTACACCAAAGCGTAGTGCCGACACTTGGACTGAAGACAGGCGGCTTGTTCATTTCAATATCGGCCTAGAAGAACTCGATATACTTGTAGCTGGTCTCACACCCGCCCTTCCCCATCTCAAGACCGCATCGGAGTAAACAATGCATAACAGGATCGATCATTTTGCCATCGGTGCGGACACGCTGGAACAAGGCGTTGCGGCAATGGAAGCCAAGCTCGGTGTAACAGTGCCCCGCGGGGGCAAGCATGACGCGATGAGCACGCACAATTGCGTCATGCAGGCCGGGAACGAGAGCTTTTTCGAACTGATCGCGACTGATCCCGATGCCCCGGCAGATCCGGGCCGGACCCGATGGTTCACATTGGACGACCCCGCAACCCAAGAGCGCCTCGCAGAGCGACCCCGTGCATTATGTTGGGTTGTGGGCACCGATGACCTTGACGGGGTGATCGCCACCAGCCCAGTAGATCTGGGTGAGGTCGTTCTGTTCACGCGCGGTGATCGGTCATGGCGACTGACTGTGCCTAAAGACGGACACTTGCCAATGGGCGGCCTGCTGCCGGCCTTTATCGAATGGTCACCGGGTCCACACCCCAGCACGGGTCAACAGGATTTGGGAGTGACACTCGACGCCGTGCAACTGCAATATCCCGATCCCGACGAACTGATTGCCATACTTGCCGCGCTCCATGTGGATCACCTGGCAAAAGTCAGTCCGGGCACCAGTGCCCTCTCCTTTTCATTGAAGACACCAAACGGCCTGAAGGTTCTCGACTGAACTCGGGGCCTCCACCTATGCGCAACACTTCAACCCGCCAATTGAACGAAAGCCCCGATCCAACCAAATTGGAATTGTACTGAATGCATTGTGGGAAGGCCTTTCAGGGCGCTGCTGAGAGGCGATTTTCATGACTTCCTTCGAAGTGATACTTTAGCTTGTTTGAGCATTTTGGCACGACGTACATTCTGGTCGGCTCTGTGAGAGCCTGCACTCTGATTGCGGCGATGTTGAAACATCTGACAGGCTGCCAGTGAAACCTGCGCACGCATGGGCACCTGCGTGTCACCATCGTCAAGCGGCCCTTCGCCCGGCAGTCCCAACTTCTTTTCGAACGCCGAAAACATAAGCATAATTTTCGTGTTTCTGACAGTCGCGCTGAGAATCCGACACAGCTCTACGCATAAACATTGCTCTTCCAAAATGATTGGCGCACTCCATTCGACATGAGCGTCAAACTTACAGTTGTCGTTGTTGAGGAAGATCGCGATCGCGCGATTGGAATCTTAGATGCCCTCAAGGCCAGCGGGGATTGTGACGTGTTCGTCATTGGCAATTCGAGCGGCCTTGCGCGCAAAATCGCGTCGCACGCTCCCGACATCGTTTTGATCGATATCGACAACCCCACCCGCGACATGATGGAAGAGTTGACGTTGGCCTCGGGCCCGCTGGATCGCCCCGTTGCCATGTTCGTCTCGGGTGCGGCGGGTGGGCTTGCACAGGCGGCCATCGAGGCGGGCGTGTCGGCTTACGTGGTCAACGGGCTGTCGCCCGAGCGGCTCAAGCCTGTGATGGACACCGCGATCGCGCGGTTCAGCATGATGCGCCAGATGCGCAACGAACTGGCCGAAACCCGGCGCGCACTGGAAGAGCGAAAAGTGATCGACCGCGCCAAAGGGCTCTTGATGAAGGCCAGGGGCATCGACGAAGATGCAGCCTATGCCCTCTTGCGCAAAAGCGCGATGGACAACGGACGGCGCGTCGCGGACGTGGCTGAGGCTCTGGTGACCGCATCGGGGCTGTTGGGATGAAAACTGTCGCCCTGCCCGTCGCCTACATGCCACTGGTTGATGCGGCCCCGCTGATCATCGCGCAGGAAATGGGCTTTGCCGAGGCCGAAGGGATCGCGCTTGATCTGATCGCGGCCCCGTCCTGGTCGTCGGTGCGCGATATGCTCGCCTTTGGCCGTGTGGATGCGGCCCATATGCTGTCTCCTGTTCCAGTCGCCATGGCAATGGGGCTCGGGGGTGTGTCAACGGCTCTGTCGGCTGTGTCCGTTCTGTCGATAAACGGCAACGTGATCGGTGTGGGACGCGAGCTGGAGGCGAAACTGCGTGACGTTGGTTATCAATTCGACTTTGCCGACCCGGTCAAGGCCGCCGAAGCGCTGGCGCAGGTCCATCCCGGCCCCCTGACGTTTGGCGTGCCCTTTCCGTTTTCCATGCATGTCGAATTGCTGCGCTATTGGAGCGCGGCCACTGTTCTGGGACCCAAGGGCATCGAAACCCGCACTGTTCCGCCACCGTTGATGGCCAGCGCGCTTGCGGCCGGGGACGTGGACGCGTTCTGCGTGGGCGAACCGTGGGGGTCTGTGTCGGTCGAGGACGGCGCGGGAGCGCTGTTGTTGCCCGGCAGCCGCATCTGGCAATTCGCCCCGGAAAAGGTGCTGGCTGTGCGCACCGATTGGGCCGATACCGAACCCGATCTGGTTGCGCGGCTGATGCGGGCGGTGTTTCGTGCCGGGCGCTGGCTGTCGCGCCCCGAAAGCCGCAGTGCAGCAAGCGAAGTGCTGTCGCGCCCTACCTATCTGGACGTACCTTCGGAACTGATCGACCGGGCACTCAGCGGGCACCTCATCCTGTCCAACCGGGGCGAATTGCGGCCCGTAGCGCGGTTCGTGGAGTTCTTTGACGGGGCTGCCACCTTTCCATGGCGCAGTCAGGCCAAATGGATCGCCACCCGGCTGGCGGCAGCGCATGACCAGGACTTGACCGGCCAACTTGAGCGGGTGTCGCATGTGTTCCGCGCTGACCTGCACCGCCGTCACCTCGCGCAAACCAGCAGCGACCTCCCCGGCGCATCCGAGAAAGTCGAGGGCACGATTCGCCACGACACGCCTGTTGCCTCTGCTCAAGGCAGACTGACGTTGTTGCCGGATACGTTCTTTGATGGCCGTATTTTTGATCTTTCCGAAAAATCCTGACTATTTCGCAAGCACAAACCGTTGCCTCACGCTTTGGTTGTATCCCCAATCCACATTTTTGACAGGTTTTCGAAAGTTTCACTTGGCGCTTCATGCTGCGATGCCGCATAGATGCCAAGACATCTTACAATGGCGTAAGTTGGTCCGAGATTTTTTCCCACTGACAGGGAATTCCCTGAGCAAGGTCGCTCGCTTTTCACCGTTTGACGGTGATAAGTGATCGGCCTTTTTGCGTTTTTCCGCCCGGTTTTCCCCTCCCCGACCGGGCTTAGTGAAAGGACTATCCATGAAAAAGCTCCTCATTGGTCTTGCGACGAGCACGGCCATTATCAGCCCGGCCTTTGCCGACCTACTTGATCTGGAAAAAGACGAACTGACCTTTGGATTCATCAAATTGACAGACATGGCTCCGCTCGCCGTGGCCTACGAACAGGGCTATTTCCTCGACGAGGGATTGTTTGTCACGCTCGAAGCACAAGCCAACTGGAAGGTATTGCTGGACGGAGTGATCGACGGACAGCTTGATGGCGCGCACATGCTTGCAGGTCAGCCATTGGCCGCCACCATCGGGTTCGGCACAGAAGCTCATATTATCACACCCTTTTCCATGGACCTGAACGGCAACGGCATCACTGTATCCAACGAGGTCTGGGAAGGCATGTTGCCCCACATCCCGAAAATGGACGATGGCCGCCCGCAACACCCGATTTCCGCATCCGCACTGGCCCCCGTCGTCAAGGAATTCAACGACGCGGGCAAGGCGTTCAACATGGGGATGGTTTTCCCCGTGTCGACCCACAATTACGAGCTGCGCTATTGGCTGGCCGCCGGCGGTCTGCACCCCGGTTTCTACAGCCCCGAAAACATTTCCGGCCAGATCGGCGCGGATGTGCTGCTCTCCGTGACACCCCCACCGCAAATGCCCGCTACACTCGAAGCTGGCACGATCAACGGCTATTGCGTGGGCGAGCCGTGGAACCAGCAGGCCGTTTTCAAGGGCATTGGCGTACCGGTGATCACCGACTACCAGCTTTGGAAGAACAACCCGGAAAAAGTCTTTGGGATCACGGCAGAATTTGCCGAACAGTACCCAAACACAACGCTTGCGGTGACCAAAGCGCTGATCCGTGCGGCCATCTGGCTGGATGAAAACGACAACGAAAACCGCCCCGCTGCGGTCGAAATCCTCAGCCGTCCGGAATATGTGGGTGCGGATTACGAGGTGATCGCCAACTCGATGACCGGCTTTTTCGAGTTCGAAAAGGGCGACAAGCGGGACATCCCCGATTTCAACGTGTTCTTCCGCTACAACGCGACCTACCCGTTCTACTCGGACGCCGTGTGGTACCTGACGCAGATGCGCCGCTGGGGCCAGATCTCCGAGCCAAAATCGGACACCTGGTATGACGAGGTCGCCCGCGAAGTCTACAAACCCGAAATCTACCTCGAAGCGGCCCGCATGCTGGTCGATGCCGGTCTGGCAAACGAGGCGGATTTTCCATGGGACAGTGATGGCTACAAGGCGCCGACCCCTGCGGGCGATATCATTGACGGCATTCCCTACGATGGCCGCGCGCCCAACGCTTACCTCGAAAGCCTGCCCATCGGGCTGAAAGCTGACCAGGTCGTCATAGGCTCCGAAGTCAAAGGCTAAGACCAAAGCGGGGGCGCCGCAACTGCGCCCCCACCTCTCTCCCGCTGGGTGCGCATGTGCGCGCACCGTCCGCTGCCCGAACACGAGGATACAGCCATGACCACAGTCGATCCCAATTTTGCCGAGACGGCCGAGCGCGAAGCGCGGCGTGCACGGCTCTTCACCCGTATCAACGCCGCCGACAAATGGTTTCAGGTCCTGGGCCTCGCTTGGGTGACTCCGATCCTGCGGGCTGCTGCCGGGGACAACCCCCGCGCGCAAATGAAAGACATTCTGCGCCTGCTCGCCGTGCCCTTGCTGGCCATCGGCGCCTTCCTGCTGCTCTGGGGTACGTTGGCCCCGACCGTGCAAACATCGCTGGGTGCGGTGCCCGGCCCCGCGGAGGTCTGGACCGAGGCGATTAACCTCCACAAGGACGCCCAGAACAAGGCCGAAAGCCGCGCGCGGTTCCAACAACAGGTCGCCAAATTGAACGAACGCCGGATCGCCGACGGGCAAGAGCCTGTCGAGCGCGCCTATACCGGTGCGCCTACCTATTACCAACAGATCTGGACGTCGATCCAAACCGTGTTCTTCGGCTTTCTGATTGCAACGGTGGTGGCCGTGCCACTTGGCATCGCGGCGGGGCTGTCGCCCATTGCCAATGCCGCATTGAATCCGCTGATCCAGATTTTCAAACCCGTCTCACCGCTGGCTTGGCTGCCCATCGTGACAATGATCGTGTCCGCTCTTGCCGCCTCGAATGACGGTTTGCTGCCGAAAAGCTTCATCATCTCGGCCGTCACCGTGACCCTGTGCTCGCTCTGGCCGACGCTGATCAACACGGCCCTCGGAGTCGCCAGCATCGACAAGGATCTCATCAACGTCTCCAAAGTGCTCAAGATGAACACTTGGACCAAGATCACCAAGCTCGTGCTGCCCTCAGCCCTGCCTCTGATCTTCACCGGCCTGCGGCTCAGCCTCGGTGTGGGCTGGATGGTGCTGATCGCCGCTGAAATGCTGGCGCAGAACCCGGGCCTTGGCAAATTCGTCTGGGACGAATTCCAGAACGGCTCCTCCTCAAGCCTGGCCAAGATCATGGTCGCGGTGCTGACCATCGGCATCATCGGCTTCCTGTTGGACCGTGTGATGTACGCGCTGCAGTCCCTGTTCACTTTCTCGAACAATCGGTGAGCATTATGGGTATTCTCAAACTTGAAAACGTCAGCCAAAGCTTTGGCACCGGCACCCACGCCACCCACGTCCTGAAGGACATCGATCTTGATGTGGCCGAAGGAGAATTCCTTGTCCTGCTGGGCTTTTCCGGCTCGGGCAAGACCACGCTGATCAACCTGATGGCGGGTCTTGAACACCCCACAAAGGGCAACATCACGTTCAAGGGCGCCCCCATTACCGGACCGGGGCCAGAACGTGGCGTGATCTTTCAAAGCTACTCACTGATGCCGTGGCTGACAGTGAACGGCAATGTAGGCCTTGCAGTCGACACAGTCTTTCCCGATCTCAGCCGCGCGCAAAAGGCGGAAAAGGTCGCCCATTATGTCAACATGGTGGGTCTTGGCCACGCCGCCACGCGCCGTCCGGCGGAACTCTCCGGCGGCATGCGCCAGCGTGTCAACGTGGCACGTGCCTTGGCGATGAACCCGGAAATGCTGCTGCTGGATGAACCACTCTCAGCGCTCGACGCGCTGACCCGCGCCAATCTCGCGGACGAGATCGAACATATCTGGGAAGCGGACAAGAAGACCTGCGTGCTGATCACCAATGACGTAGACGAAGCGATCATCCTCGCCGACCGCATCATCGCGCTGAACCCCGACGGAACACTGGGCCAGGAGTTCAAAGTTGCGATTCCGCGCCCCCGCGACAGGCTCGAAATGAACACCGACGACGCGTTCAAGCGCTTGCGGGCAGACGTCACCAAGTACCTGATGGATGTCGGGATCGAGGCAAAGGTTGAAGGCACCCGGAAACTGCCCGACGTCACCCCGATCCACGGCGTGCCCACAGCTGTCAAAGAGGCGCAGGCCGGGATGATCGACGCGCGCTTTCTGGACTTCAGCCAGCTGCACAAGATCTATCCCACCCCCAAGGGGCCGCTCACCGTCGTCGAAGATTTCGACCTCAAGATCGACCGGGGCGAGTTTATCTCGCTGATCGGTCACTCGGGTTGTGGCAAATCCACAGTGCTGACCATGGCCGCAGGCCTGAACGGCATCTCGAAGGGCGCGATCAAACTCGATGGCCGCCATGTCGAAGGAGCCGACCCCGAACGCGCCGTTGTCTTCCAGTCGCCCAACCTGTTTCCATGGCTCACTGCGCGCGAAAACTGCGCCATCGGCGTGGACAAGGTTTATCCCCGCGCCAGCCGTGCGGAACGTCAGGACGTGGTGGAATACTACCTCGAACGGGTGGGTCTGGGTGAGGCGATGGACAAGCCTGCCTGCGATATGTCCAACGGCATGCAGCAGCGCGTCGGCATTGCCCGCGCCTTTGCGCTCAGCCCTAAGCTGCTGCTGCTGGATGAGCCTTTCGGCATGCTCGACAGCCTGACGCGCTGGGAATTGCAGGAGGTGCTGATGGAGGTCTGGTCGCGCACCAAGGTCACGGCGATCTGCGTCACCCACGACGTGGACGAGGCGATCCTGCTCGCCGACCGGGTGGTGATGATGACCAATGGGCCGCAAGCGACCATCGGCAAGATCCTGAACGTCGGCTTGCCGCGCCCGCGTACCCGCAAGGCGCTGCTCGAGCATCCCGATTACTACCGTTACCGCCAGCAGGTGCTGGATTTCCTTGAAGAATACGAACACGGCGCAAAGCCGAAGCGACCTGCCGACAAGGCTATCGCCGCCGAATAGGCACGAAAATGTGCGCCCGCGCGCCAAGACCGGAGATGATGATATGGACGGACCGATAGAGACGGAAACGGACACTTTTATACAAGTGGCCGAAGTGTGGGTGCCCAAGGACGGGCTGCTGGTTTACGCCGCAGGCGACGCCAACGGCCTCGGCGCATTCGAGGAAGCATCGCGCGGGACCAGCTTTGCCAAGGGCGAAGGATTGCCAGGCAAGGCCTGGGCCAAGGGACGCCCCGTGGTGCTCAAAGGATTTGACGGATCATATTTCAAACGGGTCGAGGCAGCCAAAGAGGCGGGGCTGAGCGCCGCTGTCGCGGTGCCTGTATTTGACGGGGATACCCTCAAGGCAGTGCTGGTGGTGTTGTGTGGGGATGATGCGAACCGCATCGGCGCGATCGAAGTCTGGACCGAAAATCGCGACGGGCTGTTGATGCTGGACGACGGCTATTACGGGGCTGCCGACGAGTTCGAGTTCGTGTCGCAACACACCTGTTTTCCACGCGGTCAGGGTCTGCCTGGCGGGGTCTGGGCGGCGGATGCACCGATCCTGATGCGCGATCTGGGTTCGGGATACAAATTCATCCGCGCCTCGGCGGCGGGCAAGGCCGGCCTGACCTCGGGCATCGGTCTGCCGATCCGGGTGCCGGGCGCGAAACCCTACATCCTGACGTTGCTGTCGGCTCTTGGCACCCCTATCGCGCGCCGCTTTGAAATCTGGGACGCACGCGGGGGCAAGGCTGTGCTGATCGACGGCGTCTGCGAACGCGAAGGCGCGCTTTGGCGGGACGAGGGCGATGGCACCCGCGCGGATGCCCCGCGCGCCGAGATGTGGAAAGGGCACATCGGTCAGGTCCTCGGCTCGGGTCTGCCTGTTGTCATGCGCAGCGCAGCGGGCCTGCCTGCAAGCTACGGCGCTTTTGTCGGACTGCCCTGTTATGCGAGCGGCGTGATGACTCACATCGTCGCCTGGTACATCTGAAAGGATTTGATATGAGCACGCGCAAACTTGTGGTGATCGGTGCCGGAATGGCCTCTGGCCGGGCATTGGAACACCTGTTCGAAGCGGCCGCCGGCGAATGGGACGTCACCCTTTTCAATGCTGAGCCACGGGGCAACTATAACCGCATCATGCTCTCGCCCGTGCTGTCGGGCGAGAAATCCTATAGCGAAATCGTCATTCATGACGACGACTGGTACGCTCAGCACGGCGTGACCTGCCGCTTTGGTGAACAGGTGCTGCGCATCGACACCGAAGCGAAGGTGGTCGAGGGCGAGAACGGCCATGTGCCCTATGACAAGCTGCTGATCGCCACCGGATCGAGCCCGGTCATCATCCCGCTGCCAGGTCACGATCTGGACGGCGTCATCGCTTACCGCGATCTGGAAGACACCAACCGGATGATCGACACAGCCAAACCCGGCGCAAAAGCGGTGATCATCGGCGGTGGCCTTCTGGGGCTAGAGGCCGCGGCGGGTCTGCGCCTGCGCGGCATGGACGTCAGCGTAGTGCACCTGAACGGCCACCTGATGGAGCGTCAACTGGACGAAAGCGCGGGCTTCCTGCTGCGCAAGTCATTGGAATCGCGTGGTATCGACATTTACTGCGGCGCGAACTCGCGAGAGATCCTTGGGCAAGACGGCAAGGTCCGCGCGCTGGTGCTGGACGACGGCACCGAACTGCCCTGCGATCTGCTGGTGATGGCCGTGGGCATCCGCCCCAACATCACGCTGGCCAAGGCATCCGGCATCGCAACCGGGCGGGGCATCCACGTGGACGATCAGATGGTCACCTCGCACGCCGACATCCTGTCCGTGGGCGAATGCATCGAACATGACGGCGCGGTCTTTGGCCTCGTTGCCCCGCTTTACGATCAGGCCAAGGTGGTGGCACAGACCCTGCTGGGCGAAGACGCCACATTCGTGCCCAAACAGCTGTCGACCAAGCTGAAGGTGACGGGGTGTGACCTGTTCAGCGCGGGTGACTTTGCCGACGGTGAAGGGCGCGAGGACATCGTGTTCCGCGATCCCGGACGCGGCGTCTACAAACGACTGGTGATCGAGGCAGGTCGCCTGATCGGCGCAGTCATGTATGGCGACACCTCCGACAGCAACTGGTTCTTCGGCCTGATCCGCGACAACACAGACATTGAAGAGATGCGCGAGACGCTGATCTTCGGCCCGGCCTATCAAGGGAGTGCCTCTTTGGACCCGCTCTCAGCCGTTGCAGCATTGCCGCGTGAGGCAGAGATTTGCGGCTGCAACGGCGTTTGCAAAGGCACCATAGCGGACGCCATTCAAGGCGGAGCAACCGATCTGGGCGCAGTCCGTGCGCAGACCAAGGCCAGCGCCTCTTGCGGCACCTGCACGGGGCTGGTCGAACAGCTGTTGCAAGTCTCTCTGGGGGACGCGTTCCAGATGCCGACCGCGCAACCGATCTGTGCGTGCTGTGACTTGTCCCACGAGGACGTGCGCCGCCTGATCAGAAGTCAGGAATTGAAATCGCAAGACGCCGTCTGGCAGGAACTGGGCTGGAAAACGCGCAACGGCTGCCATGTCTGCCGCCCTGCCGTGAACTTCTATCTTCTGGCGGACTGGCCGCTGGAATATCGCGACGACCCGCAAAGTCGTTTCGTGAACGAACGCAAACACGCGAACATTCAGAAAGACGGCACATTCTCCGTCGTCCCACGCATGTGGGGCGGCATCACCAACCCGGCCGAATTGCGCGCCATTGCGGATGCGGCGGACAAATACAACGTCCCCACCGTCAAGGTCACCGGCGGTCAGCGCATCGACCTCCTGGGCGTCAAGGGTGAGGATCTGCCGCATATCTGGGCTGACCTGAACAAGGCAGGCCTTGTCTCGGGCCATGCCTATTCCAAAGGCCTGCGCACCGTCAAAACCTGCGTGGGCACCGATCATTGCCGATTTGGCACGCAGGACAGCACCGGGCTTGGCATCAAGCTTGAAAAGATCCTCTGGGGCTCGTGGACGCCGCACAAGGTCAAGCTGGCGGTCTCGGGGTGCCCGCGCAACTGTGCAGAGGCGACCTGCAAGGACGTCGGCATCATCTCCGTGGACAGCGGCTATCAGGTCAGCGTCGGCGGGGCGGCGGGCATGGATGTCAAGGAAACCGAACGACTCGGTGATGTGGCCACGGAACAAGAGGCCATCGACCTCTCCGTCGCCTTCATCCAGCTCTACCGCGAAAACGCCAAATACCTCGATCGGCCCTACAAATGGGTCGCCAAAGTAGGGCTTGATTGGGTCAAGGAACGCGTCGTCGATGATCTGGGTGAACGCGCCCGCCTGATCGTGGCGTTCGATCTCAGCCAGAGCATCTATCGCAAGGACCCATGGGCCGAACACGTCCAAAGCGCGCAGGCCTTCCAACCTGTCGCAGACCTGACACTGGAGGCCGCAGAATGAGCTGGATCGACATTTGCGACGTCACTGACATCCCCCTGCGCGGCGCGCGCAAGATCAAGACGGCGCTGGGCTGCGTGGCCCTGTTTCGCACTGAAACCGAGGAGGTGTTCGCCGTCACAGATAGCTGCCCGCATAAGAATGGGCCGCTGTCCGAAGGAATCGTGCACGGTCAATCCGTGACCTGCCCACTGCACAACTGGGTCTTCGACCTGAACACCGGGCAGGCCAGCGCGGAAGACGCCCAGATCGAGACCCATGGCGTGCGCCTTGAGGCAGGTCGCGTGCTGCTGGACGCGGGCAAGCTGCGCGCGCGGAGTGCGGCCTGATGGACGGTGCGGGCCTGCCTGAAACCCGCTCGACCTGCCCCTATTGCGGTGTGGGCTGCGGCGTACTGCTGTCTCGCGACAGCGGGGGCGGTCTGCGGGTCCGTGGCGATCCCGATCATCCGGCAAATTATGGGCGGCTGTGTTCCAAGGGTTCAGCACTTGGCGAGACCGTCGGGCTGGACCAGCGCCTGCTCGCCCCGCGTGTGAACGGGCATGACACCGGCTGGGACGACGCCCTGCAACTGGTCGCCGACCGGTTCCGCGATACCATCGCCGAACACGGGGCCGACAGCGCGGCCTTTTACGTCTCGGGCCAGTTGTTGACCGAGGATTACTACGTGGCCAACAAGCTGATGAAAGGGTTCATCGGCTCGGCCAATATCGATACCAATTCACGGCTATGCATGGCGTCCAGCGTGGCCGGGCACAAACGCGCGTTTGGCACAGACACGGTGCCCGGCACTTACGAGGATCTGGACGCGGCGGACCTCGTCATTTTGGTCGGCTCCAACCTCGCCTGGTGCCATCCGGTGCTTTATCAACGCGTGCTGGCCGCACGGAAAAATCGTGGCACCAAGATCGTCGTGATCGACCCGCGCCGCACGGCCAGTTGCGACGGAGCCGACATGCATCTGGCGTTGCAGCCGGGATCGGACGTCGCCCTCTTCAACCGTCTTTTTGCCAGGATCCATGAATATGGCGCGGTGGACGTGGAATATCTAGCGCACACAAACGGCTATGACGCGGCTCTCGCGGCGGCTGCCTCTGACGATGTGTCGGTCACTGGACTGCACACGCAGGAGATCGACGCCTTTTGTGCCCTGTGGACGCGCACCGAGAAGGTGGTCACGATCTTCAGCCAAGGGGTGAACCAGTCAACCTCCGGCAGCGACAAGGTGAACGCGATCCTGAACTGCCATCTGGCAACGGGCCGGATCGGCAAACCGGGCTGCGGGCCACTGTCGGTCACGGGCCAACCCAACGCCATGGGCGGGCGCGAGGTTGGGGGGCTGGCCAACATGCTCGCCTGTCACCTCGATCTGGAAAATTCCGACCACCGCAGCGCCGTGCGCACCTTCTGGAACGCGCCCGCCATGCCTGATGCCGCGGGGTTCAAGGCAGTGGATATGTTCCGCGCGGTAGGAGACGGGCGGATCAAAGCACTGTGGATCATCCACACAAACCCCGCCGTCTCCATGCCCGAGGCCGACGCGGTGCGCGACGCCATCGCGGCGTGCCCCTTTACAGTGGTCAGCGACATCACCGCGCAAAACGACACAGCCCGGCTGGCCGACGTGCTGCTGCCCGCCACCGCGTGGGGCGAAAAGGACGGCACGGTCACGAATTCGGATCGCACCATCAGCCGCCAGCGCACCGCGCTGCCCGTCCCCGGTCAGGCGCGCCCGGACTGGGACATACTGGCCGAGGTCGGGCGGCGCATGGGGTTCGAAAAAGCCTTTGACTACGCCAGCCCCGCCGAGATTTTTCGCGAACATGCCGCCTTGTCCGGGATCGCGGGTGGCTTCGGGCGCGACTTCGATATCTCGGGCCTTGCGACCCTCAACGACAGTGAATACGCCGCGCTGCAACCCCGGCGCTGGCCCGTCACGGCAACCCGCAAGGGCGGTCGTTTTTTTGCTGACGGGGCCTTTTATCACGCCGACCGCCGGGCGCGCCTGCTGCCCGTCTTGTGGCGCGCCATGGCCGCCAAAACCGGCCCACGCTATCCCTTCCGGCTGAACACCGGGCGACTGCGCGATCAGTGGCACACGATGACACGCACAGCGCTCAGCCCGCGCCTGTCGGCCCATCTGGCCGAACCATTTCTTGAGGTTCACCCAGATGACGCGGCGGCGCTGAACATCGCGCCTGCCGATCTGGTGCGGGTCAGTAGCCCTTCGGCCACCTGTATCTTTCGCGCGCGCATCACCAACACGGTGCAACCCGGACAGGTCTTTGCTCCCATGCACTGGACCGGGGAAACAGCCCCTTCGGCACGCATCGACACGCTGGTGGCAGCGGCCACCGACCCGCTGTCAGGCCAGCCCGAAAGCAAGGGCAGCGTCGTCGCTGTCGCGCGCCACGACGCCGCTTGGTACGGTTTTGCGGTGTCCCGGAATCCCATGGCGCTGAAGTCGGACTACTGGGCACTGGCCCGCACAACGACGGGCTACCGCGCTGAACTTGCCGGGCAGGATACACCGAAAGATTGGGAGGCAGAGGCACGCGGCATTTTTGGCTTTGCGCACGCCGAGGTTGCGTCGATCATCGACGCGGCGCGCGGCACTGCCCGCATCGTTCTGCAACATGAGGGACGCGTACTGGGCGCGCTGTTCGTCTCACCAAAACCGGTCGCGGTCATGCGCGATTACCTGGCCACCCTGCCGGGGTCCGAGGCGGGCGATATCCTGGTGGGTCGCCCCGCCGCAGACGCACCCAATCCGGGACCGGTCCTGTGTTCCTGTTTCGGCGTTGGGATCAACACCATCGTCGCGGCTATTGAAACCAAAGGATTAATGACGGTCGATGCCATCGGCTCTGCCCTCAGCGCAGGCACCAATTGCGGCTCCTGCCGCCCAGAGATTGCCGAGCTCTTGCAAAGCGTACACCTGCGCGAGGCTGCGGAATGACCCTGTCGGATCATGTTCGCACGTTGGGTCGTGGTCCGGGGCGGTCCCGGTCGCTTACACAGGACGAGGCCGCGGACGCCATGTGCCAGATGCTGTTGGGCGAGGCCGCGCCACAGGCTGTCGGTGCGCTGCTGATGCTGCTGCGGATGAAGGGCGAAACGGCTGATGAAATCGCAGGCTTTGCATCCGCCGCACAGGCAGTACTGCCCGCCCTGCCGCCAGTCGATCTTGACTGGCCCAGCTACGGCGCGGGCCGCACGCGCGGTGCGCCATGGTTTCTGCTTTCGGCGCGGCTGGTGGCGCAAGCCGGCCATAGAGTACTGATCCACGGCTGGAACGGCACCGACACCAAGGTGCGCGACGGTCTTTCCGTCGCCGGGATCGGCATGGCATCGGATCCCGACGCGCTCGCCACGTTGCTCGACCGTGATCGCATCGCCTATCTGCCACTCGAAACCGCGTACCCAGCGCTGTTCGATCTCTTGGCCTTGCGCGATGTGCTGGGTCTGCGGTCCTGCATCAACACCGTGTGCCGCATGCTGAACCCAGCGCGTGCGCGCGCCAGCGTGCAGGGCGTATTCCACCCGTCTTACCGCGAATTGCAAGCCGACGCCGCCACGCGGCTGGGCTGGCATGCGCTCAGCGTGATAAAGGGCGGCGGAGGCGAATTCGAACGCAATCCGACCAAGGACATCGCCGCCTTCGGCCTGCGAAGCGGGCAGCGTTGGGAGGCAACTTTTGCCTCCCGCCTCGACGAAACGCGAAGGATGGCCGAACAACACGGGGTCACTTTTGGGTCGCGCGACCTGCCTGCGTTCGAAACCGAAATCATCACCGGAACCGCCGCCATCGCGCTCGATACGCTGGGCACACCTGCGGCAGGGGCGCTCGCCGCGCGGCTCTGGTCCGACCACCACGAAAATATCGCCGCCTGAAAGGACAAACACCGATGCAAGCCTTCCCCATGTTCATCCGCACCACGGGCCGCCGGATCGTCATCGTCGGCGGCGGCGAACAGGCCGCACAAAAAGCCCGGCTGATGCTGAAAACGGATGGCGACCTGATCCTGATTGCCGACAGGCTTGAGGACGAACTGCAGGGCCTTGTCGCCGCAGGCCGGGCACACCACGAAACCGCACTGTCGGTCAAGGCGTTCGAAAACGCGACCATGGCCTTCGTCGCCACAGGCTGCCCGGGGCTCGACGCGGCAGTGCACGGGCTGGCACAGGCGGCGCGTTGCCCGGTCAATGTGGTGGACCGCCCGGACCTCTGCGACATCACCACACCCGCTATCGTCGACCGCGACCCCATCGTTGTCGCCATCGGCAGCGAGGGGACGGCGCCCGTCCTCACCCGCGACATCAAGACCCGTCTGGAACAGATGCTGCCACAGAACATCGGCGGGCTTGCGGCGCTCGCAGGGCGCCTGCGCCCCAGCGTCGAGCGCCGCGTGCCGCGTGCACAGCGCCGCGCGCTCTGGGCCTGGGTGTTCAAGGGCACTCCTCATGATGCCTGGACGCGGGGCGCGGAACACGACGCCGCCCAAGCGATCAAGACGGCCATCGCCAACGGACAGGCCCCCGTGAACCGGGCTGCAGGCCACATTGCGCTGGTCGGGGCCGGCCCCGGCGCGCGCGATCTGCTGACCCTGCGCGCTGTTCAACGCCTGCAAGAAGCCGACGTGATTTTCTATGACCGCCTGGTGGACGCGGAGGTGCTGGAACTCGCCCGCCGCGACGCCGAACGGGTGTTCGTGGGCAAACATGTTGGCGCGCATGACTGGCCGCAGGACCGCATCAACAGTGTGATCGTGGCCGAGGCCCGCAAGGGGCGGCGTGTTGTGCGGCTCAAATCCGGCGATCCGGGTGTTTTCGGACGCGCGACCGAGGAATTGGATGCGGCCCGGGCCGCCGGCATTCCCATCGAACTGGTGCCCGGCATTACCGCCGCCTGTGCCGCAGCTGCCGCCTTTGGGCGCAGCCTGACCCAACGGGACGTGGCGGACACTTTGGTATTGGCCACCGGCACCGGCTGCGCCAGCGATCCGGTGCCTGATAGCTCGCGGCTTTCTGGTCCCGGCACAACCACAGCCTTTTACATGGCTGCAGGACACGCAGACCGCCTCGCCCAAAATCTGATGTGCGAGGGCTTGCCGCCGCAAACGAAAATAGACATCGCTGTCGACGTGTCAAAACCCACCCAGAGGCTTTTGACGGCCACTATTGCCACACTTGGCACGACGGTTCAGCACGAACACATCAAAGGTTGTGCAATCCTGCTGGTGACATGGCCAAAGTGGCTCGACTCAAAAGCACATAGTGACGGGATTGCGGTGCCGCAATATGCGCGCCATGACGGTAGCCAATCGGCGCGATGAGCCGACGGTATTGCGCATCGATGCAGGTTTCTTTCGTACAAAATATTCAGACGATGGGTAAATCACCGCCCTTCTGCCCGCCTTCGACGTTCTTGACGCGCGTTGCAGCGCAGATAGTCATTTGTCACGCAAAAGCCCGTTAGAACCCAGCGCTGGAAACGTTGCCAACCGTTTCACAACCTTTCCCTCGACATACCTAAGGTAAAAGTATCCATCAAAGTGCAGGCGCGCTTTGTCCATGGTCTGCCACCCGGTTCTGCTAGCTTCCGGTAATACTGAATCACAACCGGCTGGTGCCGCAAGGATCGACGATGTACGTGCTTCAGGTGCTGATGGATGTCTTCGCTGATGGCACCGATGGTGATCGAAAAATGGCCGCGACCCCAAGAGCGTCGTCCCCAATATCGTCGCTTGAATTACAGGATCTCGGGTTTCACCTTTTGTGAGGATCGCCTTTTCATCAAACCCGGGTGCCGCCGCCCGAAACGAAACCGTGTACGCATCGAGATAGCCGGATCTCGCCCTGCGGCGACGACGGAGCGGAGACCACCGCCGAAGCGGCGTGAAGGCCAGGATGACCTGCGTCAAACGCTTGGACCAGTCCCTGATGGCCAGAGACTTTGATCGTCACGTTGCGGAAATCCAACGCTGCCTCGCTATGCTTGACCGCGACACAGCCCTTGGCATTGCCGTCACAAAGTCCGCAGGATTAAGTCCGTTCAGGGCGGTATCCGGATCGGGTTCCAGCACGGCGCCCAGCAGAACTTCGGTATATGTGTGCGACGGCGTGGCATAGACATCTGCCGAGGGTCCCAATTCGCCGAGCCGCCTTTGATCCAGCACTGCCACGCGGTCGGACAGCGCCCGCACGACCGTAAGATCATTTCTGACAAACAAATAAGTTGTGCCTTGTGTTGCCTTGAGATCATTGAGCAAATCCAAGACCGCCGCCTGAACGGACAGATCCAGTGCAGATGTCACCTCATCACAGAGTACCAGATCAGGTTTGGCCGCGAAGGCCCGCGCGATGGCGACACGTTGCTTTTCTCCGCCAGACGACTGACCAGTTGGTCAGTCGCGGCATAACCGGTCATTTGTTGCCCAGTCCGCTCAGGTGCAGAAATCATTCGCGCCCGTGGACCAATGACGTTCTTGGCGCAGCGAGTTCACGCCGGACTGGCCGATCAGAGCCCAGGGAAGAAATGAAAGGTTCGTGCCGGGGGTTACAATTGTGTTTCGCTACAATAGCCAAGAATACCACGAACAAATGCGCCTTAGGGACCTGCGTTGGATGTGAGTTGTCGTCGCCAGTCTGTGCCAAGAGACCCTTAAACTGATGGGAATGTCTTCGTCGTCTGGACCCCTTGAAACGTCATTGATGATCCGCCTCGAGACGGTAGGAAAGGAAAGCGTAAACTCGTGGTGCTAATGCTCTTCGCAAAAAATGACTGGCGTTGCCTTCAACAGACAACGGCTTTCAAACCTACGTTAACTTTGGATTGTAGATCGGCATCCGGTAACATGGTGCTCAAAGGTACTGTAACCTGACGTCTGGAAATTTAGTTGGAGATTGCGCTGAGAGCCCCTGCCGAGGCGTGCCCCGGCAGAGG
>NZ_JAIMIA010000083.1 GCF_019966495.1 Tateyamaria pelophila
GTAAAAGATACTTGATCCGCAGGCCTGATCAGGCGATCTTCGCGTCAGATGGCAGGCCACTTGGGGAATGTCGGTTTTACACAGTACCGTCAATTTCTGCGCTTTGTTCGCAAACCGACCCGTTATGATTCGCTTCAACGCGTCGATCTCTCGCCTCGAAGACGAATCAAATTTTTATAAATTCTGGAAGTTGTCCGACGTCCCGCATGAGTTGAGTCAGTGCGCGGGCCGGCCTGAAAATATCTCAAATTGGCGACAATGAGCCCATCATACGCACGAGCGCGCACCGTCGGCCTGCGCTGAAATCAGTGCGTTTTGTGTCAACCTTGAACAAATTGGTACTAAGGTCAGGCTCCATTGATACCGGCGTTCAGGTCTGACCCACAGCTCCCAGAACGGAGCGGTGACATGTGCAATGCCTACTGGCTGACCTGCTGACCTGCTGACCGGCAGGGAATTTGCGCAGGAAATGTCCCGAGAGAGGATGACAAGCGCGTACTGGCCGGGATCATCGTCCTTAATCGTTGTACTTTTCGGTGTCCGGATGCACCTGATCCCTATGGCCAGCACAAGACTTTTTACGGCGGTTGGAAGCGGTCGAGCAAGAAGAGGATTGCTCTGATGCTGCTGAAACTGGCCGTGCGGGGCAGCGCTATCGAAACGCTGATGATCCCCTCTCATCGAAACTTCGTTTCGACTGCCAGGCCGCGGATGGAATGCATCTGAAAACGCACCGCACAGCCACCAAGTCTGGGGCTGCAAAAGGGTGGCGTGGCCGCCTGATCGGCCAGACCAAATGTGGGATAAATTCCAAGTTTCACACCATCACGGATGCTCTGGGCCATCCCTTGCGGATGTTCCTGACGGCGGGCCAGCGTAACGAGTGCATCGACGCGCCTGCGCCGCCGGTAGGTCTGCGACCCGCCGAACCCATGCTGGCGGATCGGGGTCATGATGCAGACTGGCATCGCGAAGCACCTGAAAACGAGGGGATAACGCCATGCCCACCTGCGAGAAAGGGTCTCAAGATACTGACCCAAAACGACAAAGTGCGTTATCGCAAGCGGCACAAATCGAGGAGTGCTTTGCCCGGTTCAAGGACTGGCGGCGTGTCGCAACCCGCTATGACCAATGTCCAAAGGTGTTCTTGTCTGCCATCGCTCTCGTGGCCACCGTCTTGTTCTGGCTGAAAATCAATGAGTCTGCACCCTGCCACTACTTTGGCGGATTTTTCGTGCAGGTGCATTTTGAGGATCTCAAAGGGCGTTTTCGGTGGTTCATAAGGTGCCAGCTTTGAAGGAGACCGGCGATTTATGGAAAACTGGCGACGCGATCTGGAAGCCTCGTTACCCCCGATTGTTAAGGGGCTGCGGCACTAGAAGAGTGCTCGGATGTGCCCGGCTTACATTGCCGGGCTGATCGGTCCGGCCGATCGCAAATGCGTGCAGCCCATGGCGGCGTGTGATCCGACGACCAGCTATGACCGGCTGCATTATTTCATCGCCAGCGAAGCCTGGGAAACCGCGCTGCTGGAGGCGGCCGTACTGGCTGAGGCGGGATACGGAGCGTGCGGAGCTTTCCGTCAGACTCCGATCCAGCGCGGTCTAGACTGGGCCGTGGGTATGTCACACCGCCAGAATGTCCATCCGGCCGATACCGGACTGTTGTTTCCCGAGGCCACAAGAGGTCGACGGCGCAAATATCACATTTCGGACCGCGTGGCGGTGTCAGTTGAAGTCATGCTCGTAGCGGCAAAATGGCAGAAGATCAGCTGGCGGCGAGGCACCAAAGGTAAGCTGAGCTGCCAGTTTGCCTCCCGTCTGCCGTGTGCGGATCGCCGATGGTCACAGGCATCCCATGGGTGACGGGCGCGTTCAGACCATGCGCGGCGCAGAAGAGGTCTGCTGGTCGGCGAGCGAAGCGCGACCGGCGAGCAGGAATACTATGCCTCGAATATGTCAGCCGATACGAAGCTCAAGGCACGCGCCTCTGCCATTACGGCAAAATGGGTTTGTGAGCGGGCGCATCAGCGTCTCAAGGAGGAGCTCGGTCTCGACCATTTCGAAGGCAGATTCTGGCCTGGCTCGCATCGGCACGCCCTAAATGAAGATGATCGCCTACGCGCGCATTCCGTCCGGCAGCCAACTTCACAAGCGACCATAGCAACTTTCAGCCAAGCGATCCTCGACATCTTCGCTCGGCCACCACCCACACGCTGCCCTCATTGTGAAATGCTTCATCCAGAATCCACCAAAGCTAACGTGCCAAAATAGTGATAGCGCTGCATTTGCAATTCAGGACGATTTTTTCGATGTGCGGCGGCGGCGAAAGCTTGGTGTTGCGGTCGCCATCGTGACAAGCCCCGAATGAGGACCGCAGCCGAAATTGACTGCAGAAGGTGGCGGGCGATCAGGTGGTGGATTTCGGATGGGCTCAGCGTGTTTTGAAACCTGGTGATCATGCTGCTGCTGGTTGATTCCGAAGACGTATTTTCTTCGGTTTTCTGAAGGCCGTGCGGCACTCATCGGTGCTGAGCCGCGCAGGAAACATTCCTCGCTTTTGGGCAGCCCGGTGGCGGCGGCCAGTTCTGGCGGTGTTGCGTTCGTACGGGCGCAAGCGACGTGACACGCGATGGCATTTGGATCAGGCAGGCTTCGACAGTGCAAGCAACGGGAAAACCCTTCTCCGACCGTAGGGATGACTGGGACCGCCTGGTCATAGAGCCCCACGCCCTTCGGCGCCTTCGCCTGCGCTGATCGACTGCCAATCCTCGAGTGACACCTCTGAGATCCTCGTTGCGGAGTCGGCCTGAAAGCGGTGCCACGCCTCGAGAAACCGTGAGCCGGGCGTACGACAAGAATACAAAGCTTTTCAAGCGTGTCCGACATTCCGCGGAACAGGGAACCGGACCCATGGCCCACATCGGCCAGCACGCAGGCACAGGGTGTTCCCTCGTCCGGCGGGGTACTCTCATTTCGAAGACCATGGCGGGCCCGGTGGCAAAGGACACGTCTACCGGAACATGCGCCCTGGTGCGACGGCCGAGGCCATTTGCCCACGCTTTGAGTACCGCCGTTGACCAAAATCATCGCATTACCCAGTTCGAGGAATATCCTTGTCAGTGCCACAAGGAACCGCTGGTTCCAAAGGCTTCGAAAGACGTGGTCTGCATGCAACCTCCTGCAAGCGGGAATGATCACATCAAATAGACGCGGCATTTGTGGCCGCGCCTTTATGTTTGCCGCTAGACACTTTGATGATGTGACACTACGTTCCCCGCTGGCGTCGGCCTTTATCTTAGCCTTTTGGCTCCTAAGTCCTGCCGCTCCAAATGCAAAACCAACGAATTGTGTGACCTATGACGCCTGATGAGATACGGAAAAGCTTTTTAGATGAAATGACACGGCAAGGGTCCGTCGCGATCCCCTCGGCCAGTGTTGTTCCTGAAAACGACCCAAGCACCCTGTTCGTTGGCAGCGGCATGCAGCCGATGGTCCCCTACCTTTTGGGCCTCGATCATCCGATGGGCAAGGATCTGGTGAACGTACAGCCCTGTATCCGGACCGGCGATATCGAAGAAGTCGGCGATCTGACGCATCTCACATTCTTCGAGATGATCGGCCGCTGGGAATTGGGCGCCGACCCGGAAATATACAAAGCCGAACAAATCCGCCGGATCATGGACTGGCAGGTGAACGTGCTCGGGCTCGACCCGAAACGTCTGAGCGTTACGATACATTGCGGCAATCCCGAGCTTGGGATCGACTACGACAACGCCAGCCTGAAAGTGTGGCAGGAATTCTTTGCGTCCCACGGCATCGACGCTCCGGTTGAAGAAGAGCCGTTCAAATATGGCGCGTCGCGTGGTGGCCGGATTTTCGTCTATGACGACTCCGAAAACTGGTGGTCGCGCGCGGGCGTCCCCAGCAAAATGCCTGTCAGCGAGCCCGGCGGCCCTGACAGCGAAATGTTCTTCGATCACGACCCGGACGGCGATCCGATGGCGCACCCGGCCGATGGCGGCGCGCGTTTTGTCGAGATCGGGAACAACGTCTTCATGTCGCACAAGCGGACGGAAGATGGCTTTGTTCTGTTTGACCGCCCCAACATCGACTACGGCGGCGGGCTTGAGCGTATTCTGTCAGCGGCAACGGGCGAAGTGGACGTCTATAAGTCGCCGTTCTTCATCGGCCCGATGCAATATCTCGAAGAGCAATCCGGCAAATCCTATGAAGGCAACGAAAAAGCATTCCGCATCATTCTGGACCATACCCGGGCCACGGTGTTTTTGCTGGCGAGCGGTGTCTATCCGAGCAACAAGGACGCGGGCTATGTTGTCCGTCGTCTGATCCGCCGCGCGGCGCGCGTTGGCAAAACGCTTGGCTTCGAAGGGGCGTTCCTGTCCAACCTGGCACAGGTTTTTGTTCAGGAATCCGAAACCTATACCTTCGTTCAGGACGCCCGCGAGCAAGTTCTCAACGCGCTGGAGCAGGAAGAAACGCTGTTCCTGAAAACGCTTCGCAATGGTGAGCGCGAAATCCGTCGCTTCATGAAAACCGGCGACGTCACAGGGCGTATCGCATTCCAGTTTTACGAAACCTACGGTTTTCCCCTCGAACTGACCAAAGAGCTTCTCGAAGAAGAAGGCATGAGCATTCTTGAGCCTGAAGGCTTTGACATCGCCTCAAAGGAGCACTCTGTGGCCAGCAAATCGGCCTCAACCGCGAAGTTTTCCGGCGGGCTGGGCGACAAAAGCGAAACGACCGTTTCGTTCCACACCGCGACTCATCTTTTGTTGGCGGGCCTGCGCGAAGTTCTGGGCGATCACGTCCACCAGCGCGGCAGCAACATCACGCCGGAGCGGATTCGCTTTGACGTGTCCCACCCTCAGAAAATCACTGCTGACGAGCTCAGTGAAGTCGTCGAGTTCGTGAACAAGGCCATCGCGGCCGGCGCCGAGGTCAAATCCTACGAAATGGACAAGACAGAAGCGCGTGAAGCAGGCATCGAGGGCAGCTTCTGGGACAAGTATCCGGAGCGGGTGACGATTTACGAGATGAAGGATGCTGACGGCACCGTCTATAGCCGCGAGCTGTGCGGCGGCCCCCATGTCGAGAACACGGGTAATCTCTCTCACTATGGGACCTTCAAGGTCCTGAAGGAAGAAAGCAGTTCTTCCGGGGTGCGCCGGATCAAAGCCGTGATTGCATAATTGAACTGTCGACACCGAGCTTCGTGATCCGTCGTCAGATGTCGCGACGGATCGCATATTCACAGTTTGAGTTATGCTTCCGATCCCCGCTGACCAGTAGAGGTCTCAGCGGGGATGGTGTTTGTGCCGCCCTCGGCAACAAGATCGGAATACGTGTAAAGCCGGGTTTTGTTTACAGTCATGACACGCGGCACAATGTTACACCTCCGGCATCCAATCGCCAATATCTGTAACATTGTGATTGCACCGAATCTCCACTGAAGGTATTTAGCGGACAGGGAGATTTTGCATGGATGCATTCATTTGCGACGCGCAGCGCACGCCGATCGGTCGCTACGGCGGCGGTTTGTCCACTGTGCGCGCCGACGATTTGGCCGCAGCGCCCATCGCCGCATTGATTGCGCGCAATCCGGATGTGGACTGGTCCGCTCTGGACGATGTAATCTTGGGCTGCGCCAATCAGGCGGGCGAGGATAATCGCAATGTTGCCCGCATGGCCGCCCTTTTGGCAGGCCTGCCCACCGACGTTCCCGGTGCAACGATCAATCGGCTCTGTGCGTCGGGCATGGACGCGGTTGGCATCGTCGCCCGTGGGATCAAGGCCGGTGATCTGGACATGGCAATCGCCGGTGGCATCGAGAGCATGAGCCGCGCCCCCTTTGTCATGCCCAAGGCCGAAACCGCTTTCAGCCGTGCCAATCAAGTCTATGACACCACGATCGGCTGGCGGTTCGTGAACCCCAAAATGAAGGCGGAGTACGGCACAGACTCCATGCCCGAGACGGCAGATAACGTCGCCGATGACTGGAACGTCAGCCGCGCCGACCAGGACGCGTTCGCCGCGCGGTCACAAGCCCGTTGGGCCGCTGCACATGCCGCAGGCGCATTTGCGGACGAAATCGCCCCCGTCACGATACCGCAGCGCAAAGGTGACCCGATCAGTATCACGACGGACGAACATCCGCGGCCCGGGACGGACCTGTCCGCTCTGGCCAAACTGCGCGGCATAAACGGCACCGATAAAACGGTAACGGCTGGAAATGCCTCCGGCGTTAATGACGGCGCTGCGGCTTTGCTCATTGCCTCCTCCCAAGCCGCCGCGCAACACGGTTTGGCAGCCATGGCCCGTATCGTCGGGATGAGTGCTGCCGGGGTCGCGCCGCGTGTCATGGGGATCGGCCCCGTGCCCGCCTGCAAAAAGGTGCTCGACCGTGCCGGGCTTACCATCGACCAGATGGACGTTATTGAGTTGAACGAAGCTTTCGCCTCTCAGGGTCTCGCCACCTTGCGCAGCCTTGGCGTGGCCGACGACGACCCGCGCGTGAATGCCCAAGGCGGGGCGATTGCCCTTGGGCATCCTCTGGGCATGTCCGGCGCTCGGCTTGTCATGACCGCTGCTTATCAATTGCAACGCAACGGCGGGCGCTACGCGCTTTGCACGATGTGTGTTGGCGTCGGACAAGGCGTCGCTCTCATTCTGGAGCGCGCCACGTAAAACAGACGCTTGTCCTCGAAAGGATCTGAAAATGTATGCACAAATGATCAAATCCGAAGCGACCAAGGAAGATCCGGTCAAGCTGGCCGCGTTTCAGGCCCGCATCGACGCAGGTGAAAAGATCGAGCCGAAGGATTGGATGCCCGAAGGGTATCGCAAGACCCTCATCCGCCAGATCGGCCAACACGCGCACAGCGAAATCGTCGGCCAACTGCCCGAAGGCAACTGGATCACCCGCGCCCCCTCGCTTGAACGCAAGGCAATCCTGCTTGCCAAGGTACAGGACGAGGCGGGGCATGGTCTCTACCTCTATTGCGCTGCCGAAACACTGGGGGTCAGCCGCGATGAGTTGACCGAAATGCTGCTCGACGGACAGATGAAATATTCGTCGATCTTCTCCTATCCGACCCTGACATGGGCCGATATGGGGGCGGTTGGCTGGTTGGTCGACGGCGCGGCAATCCTGAACCAGGTTCCACTGCAACGCACCAGTTACGGCCCCTATGCCCGAGCCATGGTGCGCATCTGCAAAGAGGAATCGTTCCATCAGCGTCAGGGTTTCGACATCATGATGAAAATGGTGAACGGGACGGCCGCGCAAAAGCACATGGCACAGGACGCGCTCAACCGGCTTTGGTATCCGTCGCTGATGATGTTCGGCCCGTCGGACGCCGAAAGCGTGCATTCCGAACAATCGATGCGTTGGAAGATCAAGATCAATTCAAACGACGAGCTGCGCCAGAAGTTCGTCGATCAAACGGTGCCGCAAGCCGAATATCTGGGCCTGACCATACCGGATGAAAACTTGGCGTGGAACGACGACAAGGGCGGTTATGACTTCAGCCAGCCGGACTGGAGCGAGTTTTTCGACGTGCTGAAGGGCAATGGCCCCGCGTCGGTCGAGCGGATCGAAGCGCGCCAAACAGCTTGGGACGATGGCGCATGGGTCCGTGAGGCGCGCATGGCCCACGCGGCCAAGAAACAAGCGACAACGCTGGCGGCGGAGTAAACAGATGACCAACGAATGGCCCCTCTACGAAGTTTTCATCCGCGGGCAGCATGGCCTGTCTCATCGCCATGTCGGCAGCTTGCATGCAACAGACGCCCAACATGCGATCCAGAACGCCCGCGATGTCTATACCCGCCGCAAGGAAGGCGTCAGCATCTGGGTCGTGCCTGCCGTTCAAATCACCGCCTCGTCACCTGATGACAAGGACGCGCTGTTTGAACCGTCCGAAGACAAAGTCTATCGCCATCCCACCTTTTTCAACATTCCCGACGACGTGGGGGCGATGTGAGCGTCGCCGGTCTGATCCGCATGGGCGACAGCACGCTGGTGCTGGGCCAGCGCGTGTCGGAATGGTGCGGCCACGCGCCCGCGCTCGAAGAGGACATTGCGCTGGCCAACACCGCCCTCGACCTAATCGGGCAAACGCAGCTTTGGCTGGGGCTGGCCGGAGAACGCGAGGGCCAAGGGCAGGACGCCGACGCACTGGCCTATCGGCGCGACCCCTGGGATTTTCGTAACCTGCTGCTGGTCGAACAGCCCAATCGCGATTTCGGTGTGACAATGATGCGTCAGTTTCTGTTCGATACATGGCATCTGGAAGTGCTCAGGACGCTCGCGCAACACCCCGATGCAGAGATCAGCGCCATCGCGCAAAAGTCCGCCAAAGAGGTCACCTATCACCGAGAACGTTCGACCGACATGGTCATTGCCTTGGGCGATGGAACGGAGGAAAGCCAACAGCGGATGCAATCCGCGCTTGTCAGGCTCTATCCTTACGTGGGCGAGATGTTCACGATCGACCCGGATGACCTGATCGACATGGCCACCCTGCGCCCCGGTTTCGACGCACACCTGACCGCCACTTTGGACAAGGCAACACTGACCAGACCGGCAAGTGAGTTTGCCCATCAAGGCGGCAAGACCGGCGCGCGGCATTCCGAACATCTGGGGCATATTCTGGCCACCATGCAATCGCTTCCACGCAGCTATCCAGACGCCAAATGGTAGCGACACACCCCTTGATCGATGACGTTTGGGCGTGGTTGGCGGACGTACCAGACCCCGAAATCCCGGCAATATCGCTGGTCGATCTTGGTATCATCCGCGACGTTCAATGGCTTGATGATACACTGGAAGTCACGGTCACGCCGACCTATTCCGGCTGCCCTGCCACGTCGATCATCAACTTCGAGATCGAGGCGGCCCTGCGCGCCAAGGGCATCCAAAACCTGTCTCTGAAACGACAGATTTCGCCGCCATGGACGACGGACTGGATGTCCGACGCGGGGCGCGCCAAGCTCGAAGCCTACGGCATCGCCCCGCCTCAACCGGCTGGCGGGCCCGCACATTGCCCCCGCTGCCAATCCAAAGCAGTCGAAAAAATCAGCCAGTTCGGCTCGACGCCCTGCAAGGCACAATGGCGCTGTACCGACTGCCTCGAACCCTTTGACTACTTCAAGTGTATATGATGCCCCAGTTTCATCCCCTCACAGTAACCGACATCCACCGCACAACCCGTGACGCTGTCGTGCTGACACTGAAAGCCGACGACCCGGACCTGTTTCGTTTTACCCAAGGGCAATATCTGACGTTCCGCAAGACCTTTGACGGAACCGAGTTGCGACGCAATTATTCGATCTGTTCCGGGGTCGATGACGGCGTCCTGCAAGTGGGGATCAAAGAGGTCGATGGCGGCGCGTTTTCCTCCTTTGCCAACACGGACCTGAAGATCGGTGACCGGTTGGATGCCATGCCCCCGATGGGCAATTTCTACGCAGGCACTGCACCTGCGACGGCGAAATCCTACCTGGGCTTTGCAGGTGGATCCGGCATAACGCCGGTTCTGTCCCTTCTTCGGTCGGCCCTCTCGCGCGAACCGGACAGCACATTCACGCTGGTCTATGCCAATCGGGCCGTGCACACGATCATGTTCCGCGAGGAACTGGAAGACCTGAAAAACCGCTTTATGGGGCGGCTGACTGTGGTCCACGTTCTGGAATCCGGCCAGGATATCGACCTGTTTTCCGGTCGCATCGATCAGGACAAATGCGCGGCCCTTTTCAAATCCTGGATCAACGTGTCCCATATCGACGTCGCCTATATCTGCGGGCCTGAACCGATGATGATGGCCATCAACGCATCGCTCAAAGCCCACGGCATGCGCAAGGATCAGATCAAGTTTGAACTGTTCGGAGCGAGCCAGGAAGGCTTGTTGGCAAGGAAAGCGATCCGCGCAAAATCCAAGGGCGCGGTAAGCACGGCAGCCCGGATCACCCTCGATGGTACCACACACAGCGTCGACATGACAAAGGACCAATCCGTTCTGGAGGCCGCCCTGTCCCACAATCTCGAAGCGCCGCACGCCTGCCGCGCTGGTGTGTGCAGCACGTGCAAGGCCAAGGTGACCGAGGGCGAGTTCCAGATGCTGATCAACCACTCGCTCGAGGATTACGAGGTCGAGGCCGGTTATGTCCTGACCTGCCAGTGCTACCCGATCAGCGACACGCTGGTTGTGGATTACGATCAACACTAGGGGGCGATGATGCATCAGGTACAGAGTTTCGCCGAAGGTGCGTGGGTCGCCCCCGGCGCAGGCGCAAGGCCCATTGCCAGCGCTATCACCGGTGACGTGATCGCCGAAGCGGGCAATGACACGCTTGATGTTCAGGCCATGCGCGGGTTTGCGCGCGACGTAGGCGGCCCGGCACTGCGGGCAATGACGTTCCATGACCGGGCACGGATGCTCAAGGCGCTGGCCCTGCACATCAAGGCCCATCGCCAGACTCTCTATGACCTCAGCTTTGACACGGGCGCGACGCAGGCCGATCACCTGATCGACGTGGATGGCGGCATTGGCACGATGCTGGTTTATGCCGCCAAGGGACGGCGGGAAATGCCCGATGCCGAAGTCTATCTGGATGGTCCGCCCGAACAACTCGGGCGCACCGGCCAGTTCATGGGGCGGCACATCTGCACGCCGCTGCAAGGCGTCGCCCTGCACGTCAACGCGTTCAATTTCCCCGTCTGGGGCATGTTGGAAAAACTTACGCCCACCCTTTTGGCCGGTATGCCCGCGATCATCAAACCCGCAACCGCGACCTCTTATGTGACGGAAAGCTGTGTGCGGCTGATGATCGAAAGCGGCCTGTTGCCGGACGGTGCCTTGCAGCTTATCGCCGGTAGGGTCGGCGATGTGCTCGACCATATGGACTGTCAGGATGTGGTCACCTTCACCGGCTCGGCGGATACGGGGTTGCTGTTGCGCAGCACCCCGAACCTGCTGGCCAACGCGGTCCGTTTTACGGCGGAGCAAGACAGCCTGAACGCCTCGGTGCTTGGTCCGGACGCAGGCGCGGGCACACCGGAATTTGACCTGTTCATCAAGGAAGCCGGACGTGAAATGACCGCAAAGGCGGGTCAGAAATGCACTGCGATCCGGCGCATAATGGTGCCTGAAGATCAGGTCGATGCAACGATCGAAGCGCTTTGCGCAAGGCTTGCCAAGGTGCGTGTCGGTGATCCGCGCGCAGACGGCACGACCATGGGGGCGTTGGTCTCTGGCGCGCAGAAAAACGATGTTCTGGACAAGGTCGCGATGATCGGCGCGGAGGCAGAGCAGGTCTTTGGCAACCTCGACACTTTCGCGATGGCCGACAGCAAGGGGGCATTTCTGCCGCCGATGCTCTTTCATTGCTCAGACCCCGATAAGGCATCGCTGGTGCACGACGTCGAGGCGTTCGGGCCGGTGTCCACGATCATGCCGTATCGCGACATCAACCACGCGGCGGAGTTGCTCAATCGCGGCAAAGGATCGCTCGTGGCGTCGATCATCACCCGCGATGCAGACGTGGCGCGGCACATGACGATGGGGTCGGCCGCGTTCCATGGCAGGCTTTATTTCAACAATCGCGACAGCATGACTGAGGCAACAGGGCACGGCGCGCCGATGCCACACATGGTCCACGGCGGCCCGGGACGTGCCGGTGGCGGCGAAGAGTTGGGCGGCATCCGTGCCGTCACCCACTACATGCAGCGCACCGCCATTCAAGGCAGCCCCGATATCCTTTCGGCCATTGGTGGGCAATGGGTGCCGGGTGCGCGCGAGGCGACCGACAAACCGCACTCTTTTACCCGCCCCTTCGACGATCTGGCAATCGGCGACACGCTCTACAGCCCCGCGCGACAGGTCACGCTGGATGACATCGAAAATTTTGCGCATTTCACCGGCGACACGTTCTATGCGCATATGGACGACGCAGCTGCCCGCGCGAACCCGTTTTTTCCCGGTCGTGTCGCCCATGGATATCTGCTGCTCAGCTTCGCGGCCGGGCTGTTTGTGCAACCTGATCCCGGCCCGGTTCTGGCCAATACAGGCCTCGATGCCTTGCGCTTTCTCAAACCGGTTGCGCCCGGGGACAGCATCAAGGTGCGCCTCACGGTCAAAGCCAAGACGCCCCGCAACCAAGACTATGGCGAAGTGCGGTGGCACGTGACACTGACCAATCAGGATGACGATCCCGTCGCCGAATACGAACTTCTGACGATGAATGCATGACGCGGACTATGATCGCTGTGTGATGGCCCTTACCCAGCTTGGGCCCGTTCGCGCGTGGTCCCTGTTGGTGACCGTTTTCGGCGATCTTTCGGAAAACGGCGCGCTTGATGGCCCGACGCTCACGTCGATCATGAATGAGGTGGGGATCAAACCCGAAGCGACGCGCGTGGCCTTGCACCGCCTGCGCAGTGACGGTTGGATCACGTCGCAACGATCCGGGCGCACAAGCCGCTATAGTCTGACGATCAAGGGACAGCGCGACAGTGCGGCGGCCCGACCACGGATCTACGGCCGACCAGAAGATATGGGACGCGGTGCACATGTGTATCTGACCGCCGCAAATGGTAACACACTTGATCCGGCGGACTATGCCCAGATTGCCCCACGGCTGTTTATCAGCGGAAAGGGCACCGCCTGCCCGCCAGATGCGATGATGCTGCAACCAACGGAGCTGCCCGCATGGCTCGGCGATCAGATGGAACTCGACTACCTGCGTGACGGTTACGACGCGCTCTATTCCGTTTTGTCCGGCATCGTCCCGACGGCAACCGACACAACGCCACTACAGACCGCCGTTCTACGAGTCTTGATCGTACACGCCTGGCGGCGCCTTGCGCTCAAGCACCCCGACTTGCCCCGCGCGGCACATTCAACCGCATGGCGCGGCCACGATTGCCGGACCCTTGTGACCACCCTTCTGGATCGGCTACCCAGGCCCGACCACGATGCGATCAAGACCGCCTAAACCGCGCTTTCCCCTTCCGCGACCGCACGCTATAGCAGTGCCATGACAAATCACCTGCATATCTCCGACTTGCCCGACGGGCTTGACCTTGGCCCATCGGTGGCCATCGACTGTGAAACCATGGGGCTGCACCCGCACCGCGACCGGCTGTGCGTTGTGCAACTGTCCGGGGGCGACGGCGACGCGCATATCGTCCAGATCAAACTGGGACAGAGCGAAGCACCGAACCTGTGCGCCCTGCTTGAAAATCCGGACGTGCTCAAGCTGTTTCACTTCGGCCGGTTTGACATCGCCGCCATGCTGAATGCCTTCGGCGCCGTCACGGCGCCGGTCTATTGCACCAAGATCTCCAGCCGTCTGATCCGCACCTATACAGACCGGCACGGGCTCAAATACCTGTTGCAGGAACTGCTGGGCGTCGATGTCTCGAAACAACAACAATCCAGTGACTGGGGCGCGGAAACACTGACCAATGCACAATTGGACTACGCTGCCTCGGACGTGCTCTATCTGCACCGCCTGCGCGAAGAGTTGGACAAACGACTGGTCCGCGAAGGGCGCATGGAGATGGCACAAGCCTGTTTCGATTTCCTGCCAATGCGTGCGCAACTTGATTTGGCCGGCTGGCCCGAAACTGACATTTTTGCACACTCATGACCAAGGTAACCCCCTTTCTCGACACCGCGCGCCGGGTGATCAATACCGAGGCCGCTGCGCTGAACACGCTTGCCGAGAGCCTCGACGACAGCTTTCGCGATGGCATCGACATCCTAATGAACGCCACGGGACGGGTCATCGTCACGGGGATAGGCAAATCAGGCCATATCGCGCGCAAAATCGCGGCCACGCTTGCCAGCACCGGCACCCCCGCGCAATTCGTGCATCCCGCCGAGGCCAGCCATGGCGATCTGGGCATGATCACCCGCAAGGACGTGGTGCTTGCGATCTCCAACTCTGGCGAAGCGCCAGAGCTTGCCGATCTGGTCGCCTATTCAAGACGCTTCGATATTCCGCTTGTCGGTATCACCAAGAACCCCACGAGCGCGCTGGGCAGCCAATGCGACGTTGTCTTGTTGTTGCCCGATCTGCCCGAAGCCTGCGGCACAGGGGTCGTTCCGACCACATCGACGACGATGACCCTCGCCATGGGGGACGCCGTTGCCGTGGCGCTGATGGAAAACCGATCCTTTACGGCCGTGCATTTCCGGGATTTCCATCCGGGCGGCAAACTCGGAGCCCAATTGGCGCGGGTGTCTGACCTGATGCACCCCGGAGACGAAATGCCTCTCGTGTCGCTCGACACGCCCATGTCCGAAGCGCTGATCGAAATCAGCCAGAAGAGCATGGGCGTCGTCGCTGTCACAGCGGAAAACGGCGCATTGGCGGGGATTATCACCGATGGGGACTTGCGCAGGCACATGGACGGTCTGCTCTCCTTGAAAGCGGCGGATGTGATGACCACCTCTCCTACAACGATCCACCCGGGCGCTTTGGCGGTTGAGGCGGTCGCATTGATGAACCAGCGCAAGATTACCTGCGTGTTTGCTGTTGACCCGGAAGGCCCCGCAATTCCGCGTGGGATTCTTCATATTCACGACTGCCTGCGGGTCGGGTTGGCTTAAAGGATATGGAATGGACCGCTATTCGCGGCTTATCGCGTGGCTCAAGGTGCTGCTCCCGCTCGCAGCCCTAGGCTTGCTGTCCACTCTCTTCCTGCTGTCGCGCAATATCGATCCTGTCGCCGCGATCCCCTTTGCCGAGGCTGAAATCAAGGAACGATTGCTCGGTGAACAGATCACCGAACCGTTTTTTTCCGGCACGACGCGGGGTGGCGATCAGGTCACCTTGTCGGCCCGCGCGGTGAGGCTGGGTGAAGGGCACAGCAATCGAACGGACGATCTGTCGGTCGAGATCGGCCTTGCCTCGGGTGCCAATGTTTCCCTTTCGTCCGAAATGGGAAGCTTTGATGTTGAAGAGTCCGAGTTGACCCTTCAGGGTAACGTTCTCATCGCCACGTCGAACGGTTACAATTTGACTTCGGAGACTTTGACCACAAGTTTTGAGGAACTGTCCGTCGTCTCGCCAGGTCCAGTCAGCGGCCAAAGCCCGATTGGGACGCTTCATGCGGGTCAATTGCGTCTGCAACGGCAACCGGGAAATGAAAACGTCCATTTGAATTTCACAAACGGGGTGAAACTGTTATACCGCCCTCAAAATTTAGAAGAGTGATACCATCCGTGACATTTCTACGTGCCATTGCCTGCGCTTGCCTTTTGGCTCTTGCGTCCCCTGTTTTCGCCCAAGGCACCCAAGTGGCATTCGGTGCCTCGGCGCAAGACAGCAACGCGCCAATCGAGGTCAGCGCCAATGAACTGGACGTCGATCAAAAGACGAATACCGCGATTTTTACCGGCGACGTTCTGATCATTCAGGGTGAAATGCGGCTGGCCGCGGACCGGGTTCTGGTTGTTTATCGCCAGGAGACGCAAGGTATCTCGCAACTTGAAGCGACGGGGAACGTGACGGTTATCTCCGGTGAAGACGCGGCAGAATCTCAGTACGCAGATTATAGGGTCGACGAAGGCGTGATCGAAATGACGGGCGACGTCTTACTGACCCAAGGGCAAAACGCGCTGACCGCAGATCGGATGACCGTCAGGCTCGATGATGGGACCGCGCGGATGCAGGGACGGGTCAAAACGATCCTGCAACCCAGGGAAGACTGATGGTAAAGCCGACCCTCAAAGTTTCTGAAGGTGGCTCGGGCCTGAAGGTCAAGCATCTGAGAAAATCCTATCGTAAGAAACTGGTCATCCGCGATTTCTCGATGGAACTGAACAGGGGCGAAGTTGTGGCCCTGCTGGGGCCGAACGGGTCAGGCAAGACCACGACGTTCTACGCGATTGCCGGGCTGGTCACGCCAGAGGCCGGCACTGTGCTTGTCGATGGCGTCGACGTGACGACCTTGCCGATGTATCGCCGCGCGCAAATGGGCATTGGATATCTGCCGCAGGAGATGAGCATCTTTCGGGGGCTCAGCGTTCAGGACAATATTTCGGCTATTCTGGATGTGACGGTCAAGGATCGCCACAAGCGACGGGAACGCCTTGAAGAACTTCTGAGCGAATTCTCCGTTGAACATCTGCGACGGGCCCCTGCGTTGGCGCTGTCCGGCGGGGAACGGCGGCGGGTGGAGATTGCGCGATCACTGGCCGCTAACCCCAAATACCTGCTGCTTGACGAACCGTTTGCTGGGGTCGACCCGATCTCGGTCGGAGATATCCGCAGCCTTGTCGCTGATTTGAAGAAGCGGGGCATCGGGGTTCTGATCACGGATCACAACGTGCGCGAAACGCTCGAAATCGTTGATCGCGCCTATATCTTGCATGATGGACAAGTATTGATGTCAGGCACACCGCAAGATGTTGTGCAGAATGAGAATGTACGCCGTGTCTACCTCGGCGAAAACTTCCGGATTTCTTAACAATCGAAACGAAATCAATCGCCACTTTTGATTGACAGACGGTATCGTTTTGGCGTGCAATAGAGCCATGGCATCGCGTGCTATTCCACTTCTCAGGCCCTTGGCTTTGTCCTCAAAGCCTGCTTCAGATCAGGTAAAACGCGGGCCGCTCCCGTTTAGCTGACGCTCCCGGTCTGGCCACGCCCGTGGCCCGTCTTGTCGTCAGCGCGGAATATGTGAAGGAGAAAGAATGCAATACCAAATCAGTGGCAGACAAATCGATATCGGTGAAGCTTTGCAATCCCACGTTCGAGACGAACTGGGGATCGTGGTGCAGAAATATGCCGAACGGCCAACAAACGCTCAGGTTGTATTCTCAAAATCGGCGCATGAGTTTGTCTGTGAGGCGACGGTCCACCTTTCGACGGGTCTGACCGCCCAGGCAAAGGCTCATGCTACTGAAATATATGCAGCTTTTGACGCCTGCTCTGACAAAATGGAAAAGCAGTTGCGCCGCTACAAGCGGCGCCTCAAAGACCACCATCGCGAGCGCGCACAACCGGTTGAATTCTCCGGCGCATCCTCATATATCCTCGCCTCTGAAGCAGGAGAGACGGAAGAGTCGGAACCGGAAAGCCTTCAGCCCATGATTGTCGCCGAGATGGAGACGAACATTCAATCGCTGTCTGTTGGCGAAGCGGTCATGCAGATGGAACTTGCAGGGGCACCGGTACTGGTGTTTCGAAATGAAGGAAAAGACGGACTGAATGTCGTGTACCGTCGAGAAGACGGAAATATCGGCTGGATTGATCCGTAAATGATCAGCGCTGACTAAGGCGCGAATGGTGCGAGCATAATGGATTTAGGAACTCTTCTAAAGCCGGAGGCGGTCAAGGTTGTTACTGCGGCCTCCTCCAAAAAGCGATTGCTGCATGAGATCTCCGATCTCGTGCAGCAGGCCTATGGCCTGGACGCACACCTTGTGGTCGAGGCGCTGATGTCACGGGAATCGCTGGGTCCGACGGGTGTGGGCCAAGGCGTGGCCCTGCCACACGCGCGACTGGATGGTATCGACGAGGTCAAGGGAGCCTTCATACTGCTCGACAAACCCATCGAATTCGATTCCGTTGATCGGCAACCCGTCGATATCGCCTTTGCACTCTTCGCACCGGAGGAAGCAGGCGTTGAACACCTCAAGGCCCTGGCGCTCGTTTCACGCACCCTGCGCGATACCGCGATCTGCTCGAAACTGCGCGCCAATCCGAACTCGGCGACGCTTTATGCAATCCTGAACGAAGCAAAATCGGCGCGCGCCGCTTGATGCATCAGTTTTGGGCCCAGTTCTCGAACCCAAACATCAGATAATCACGCGCATAGGCAGCCCGCGCCAATTTCTCGATTTCTGGGTCGTAAATATCATCTAAAGCGAACGGACCGACACTCGGGGCCTCTGGAAGATCGGGAATGTTCGTGACGCCTACCGAAGCTGCGAGCTCGGCCAGTTCATGGTGTACCGTTTCGCTTCGTATCAACCGGTCAGGCAACACAAACTCGGCAAACCCCTCAATCGTTTTGGATTGCGTCGCCCAATCCGCGTCGACACGAATAGCCGTTTGACCATTCAGGTTGCCTTGCAGGAACTTCAGGAACGCCGCAAACGCCGCCCGATGCGCAGCCGCATCGTAGTTCCGCTCACTCTCGGATTCCGGCAACGGCAGCTTGTAACGCCGCATAAGCGTGTTGCGAATTCCGCGATAGCCGCCCTGCCCCGTGTTCAATATACGATGACAAAAGACCTGATATGCCCGGTCCAACGGGTGGCGCAAAACGGCAAAGCTGCGATGGCCCGGATGAGCGCGCATCCAGTCACGCAGCCCGTTCTGGCCCAATTTTGACAATGGCCGTTCGTCACTTTCAGCGTCCAGCGCACGCAACCAGTCCTCCACGCGATCCTGCGACCCGCCACGTATCGGCAAATACAGCAACGGCGCCGTCGAACTGGCGAAATAGGTCGGTGCGGCGGGCCCGCGCCTTGGCTCAAAATTGGGAGTGCGGGTCAGGTTGAACCGATCCACTCCGGACAGGGCTCCGGCCATTTGGTCAAAATTGCTTACTTTTTCAGGCATCGAACTGGGGTTTTGCACCTTCAGGTTCTTGTCCAGCGCATCCATCCGACCCTCCACGCCAAGCCACGCTGCGAGTCCGTTCATCACATCAAGGTTCTGCAAATCCTCGTAAGCGACGTAAAACGCAGTCTGGCCCGACACTTGCAAACGGTTCAACAAGCTGACCTGAAACGCCTGCAAGGCCGTCACATGCGCGGCAAACTCATCCGGGTCGAAAACCGCCTTCGCGTCCTTGCGCGCCTTGGCATCGGTCAGCTTCCACTAGCCGGTAGCGACGGCAATCTTCCAGGAAACATAACTGTCTGCCGGGTTTCGGGTCAGTACGATCTTGGCGCATTTTGGATCATCAACGATCTTGTCGAACACACGTGGGTCGTGATCGTGAAAGTACCGGAACCCTGCCAGCCCATCCGGCGCCTTTCGAATCTCGCGCAGCAGCTGTTTCGGGTCTTCATCGCGGGCGGCCTGGGTCACACCCAGAATGCTCTTTGTCTTTGGGTAGCCAATAAAATGCGGGTTGAAAGCCTCGCCGTGGCAAACCAATCCGTCAATCGCGTTCAGGTTTGTTTCGAGAAAGTTCGACCCGGTGCGCATCTCGGCAAAGACAACAAAGTAATCGAATTGAGGCATACCAGTCTATCGCACCAAATAGGGCTTGCGCGCCGATTTCGGAGTCTTCTCCGGCCCGAGTGCCGCAGGAAAATCCCCCATCAGATAGGGATGCATACCCTGATTCTTGAGGTTTTGGAGGAAGCGCCCGAAGCCCGTCAAATCGACCATCTTGGGCACTTCTGACAAGCGGTGCTTCTGACTATGTCCAATTTCGTCCAGAATACCTTGCAAAGGCTCCATCGGCGCTTCGACGAATTCAGCCATTGTCCATATCCGCACTCTGGCTTTGGCATATGGCGACCGCAAAATGTCCAGATGTTCGCTTTCTATCCGTTGCAGGCGCGCCGCTTCCTTGCGGATGTCGAGAAAGTTCTTGTTTGACCGAAACAACGGCACGGCCCACGCACCCGACACCACCGAAACCTGCGCGTTGGGGTCCCACGCAATACGCCAATTTGCGTATTGCGTGTCATTGGGGCCAAACTGAAAACACTGGCGTTCGCCCCGCGTGTTCCAGATCAGATTGCTCAGGAACGACTGCGGATTGTAATCGCGGCTGAGCGCGCTGTCGCTGAGGGCGCCATTGAGCGTGGTTTGCCCTTCGGCAAATTCGACGCGGTCAGGACCAAAAATGTGACCATGCACGCGCGCGCCCGTCGCCCGCGACAGCCATGGTTCGAAGTTCTCGAATATCTCGGTAAATCCCTGAAACACGGAATAGGGGGCGGCGGTGACCCCGTTTTCCCAGTCTTTGTTTGGAAACCGGCTTTGCATATAGAGGCCGGGACGCCCTCTCACCCGACGCTCTACCGCCTTGGCAAAGATGCGGTCAATCTTGCCGGGGTTCGGTTCGGTCTGCTTCATGGCACCTGCCAAATCCGTCAGAAACGCCTCGTAAAGGCGATCGGCATGGGGCCAGATCTTGCGCGCGACAAAACAGTCTGAGCGACGCAGCAATTGCAAATGATCATCATAAAAAATGTGTGGTTTTCCTTGAAAGTCGAACTTGGACAAAGTCAGCGAGCGGCTCTCTATGTTGATGGAAAATTTCCGCGCAAGGGTCTGGTAATATACTCGTGCGCCTGAATTGACCTGAGGTTTTCCCCTCAAATCACTTTGTATTCTTTGAGCGATACGACGCGGAAG
>NZ_JAIMIA010000084.1 GCF_019966495.1 Tateyamaria pelophila
AACGCATGATCTTCTCTCCTGAATTTTGAAACCATACCGCCACAGCGGGTTTCAAAATTCAGGAGAGAAGATCAGAGAAAGATTCGCTGAAGCGGACCGGCTAGAAGCCGGTGGCTTCGATCCATTAGGTGGAAAGTGAACGTGTCGAGAAACTTGGCGTGCAACAAAACGCCAGATGCCTTTTCTCCTCCCCATTCATCGTAAACAAGGTTCAATCCGCGCGGCAGCAGCATGTGCGTCGAACTGACATAAGCATAGCGTCTGTCCCATTTCACCAACGGAATCTTGTTCAACGCAGGCGCTTTTTCCGGGGCATCACGAAAAAACACACGCGCGCGGGGCCCGCCTTGAATCCACAGGTTGCCAAAACGCCGGTTTCTGGTGATCGAATAGTTGCCGCTGTCGAACCAACTGGCGATCTCCATCGGGTTTTGTCCGGCGCTGTAGGGCTGATCGTCCAATCGCCCTTTGGGATACATATCCAGCAGCATGGCAGAGAAGGACTTGATCGATGAGGCATCCAGCCAATCGGTCAGCGCGCGCAAGGGGCGCGTATCGCAAAACGGATAGACAAGGAATTCATCTGGATCGACCACCAGGGACCAATGGCCATGGGCGTATTTCATCTGCAACCAGTTTAACCAATCCACGCCGTAGCGTGCCCGTTTGTAGCTACCTTTTGCAGACCAGACCGATACGTCAGGCTGGTCTGCCAGGTATTCGAGCGATCCATCCGTACTGTCATTGTCGACGATCAGGAAATGATTGATCCCCATTTCCCGGTAATATTGCAGGAAGTACGGGAGTCGGACCGCTTCGTTTCGCAGGGTGCTGAAACACAGCAAATCACTTGGACGAATCTTGTTCGTGCGCTTGGCCACCCGCGTCAATTCACGACGCTTGCGAAACGCACGAATGCGCCATCGCTTACGCTGAAGCCTCAGTCGATATGACTGCCAAGCGCCCAAATACTTACGCCCTCTATCTGCCGCCCATCGCGACCCACTTTGCGCTTATCAGGTCAAACTTAACACAATCTTGAAATGTCTATCCCACGTGGGCGGGTGAAACTGCTCTCGTTTTGACGTCCCGGGCTCAGCGTCGGCCAATTCCCTGATCTTTGTCATCCACAGATAACGATCTGAAACGCTTGCGTAAATGGGAATTTCACCAAGCGTTTCCCGGAAGACGTCCAGATCATTCACGATCACCGGAACGCCACGCGCCGCAGCTTCGGTAGCGGGAAGGCCATAGCCCTCTGCATGGGTTGGGAATAGAACGCCCGCTGCCCCGTCGATCAAGGATGCCAGGGCCCCATCGGTCAATCCCGCTAACTCTGTTATTGAGCTGTCGGCTGGCAAAGCGTCTAGGCGATCAAACACCGCCTCGTTGTTCCAGCCCCGTGATCCGGCGATGACAAGACCCGGCGCATCGGCCCCCATCTGATCCCAGATATCCAGCAAGAACCCATGATTCTTGCGGGGCTCAATCGTGCCGATACAGACGAAGTACGGGCGGTCTGTCGTCAGCGTCTCAGGCAGCTCTTCCGGAGCAGCAGGCACCAGGTCTGCTCCCAAATGCGCAACGATAGACGCCGGTGGCGCCTGCATTCGCGCCTCTGTCCGCGCTTTGGTATCATGTGAATTGTAGATGATGACATCGGCATGGTTTGCGACCCTTTCGATCATCGCCGCAAAGGGCGCAATCGTACCGTCGCGCTGATAATCCGGAAAATCCAACGGAATTACGTCGTGGACAAAAACGGCGATCTGCGCCTCCACGGTGCCATGCATTGTGCGCATCACCCGGTCCGTCAGGTTGGAATGGCCAACATTGAAATATACGAACTTGCGCGGCAAGTGACGCCGCATAGCTCGCGCCAGAAAAGGCGGCGGTACGCGGGCGACTGAGATCTGACGCGCCTTGCGCCAGGTTCGGCGACGCTGACGATCCGGGGACACACCCGCTTCGGGGCCCGACAGCGAAGCGTCGAGTGTTTCCATCCCTGGCTGATCCAGCAGGATATACCCAAGAGGCGCGCGGATCAGGCCAAAGGTGGGCACAGGGTCTGCCACCAAAGCCCGCAAATATGCCAGTTCGACGCGATCCACACCTGTCAGAACCTTGCCGACCCTGCGCATGAGCCGGGTAAGATCCAGCAACCGCGCAGGCGGCGGCTTATGCGTCGTAATGTCCAGTTTGATGCCATCTCCAGGCGTCGGTGATCATGGTTTCCAATGTCGACCGGGTCGGCGTCCAGCCCAGCTCGGCCTCGGCCCGGGTCGAGCCGGACACCAGCTTGGTGCAATCTCCTGGACGACGCTCGCCATCGACATGAGGCACGGTTTGGTTGGTGACCGCACGCGAATGATCGATGACTTCGCGCACCGAGAACCCCGATCCGGTGCCCAGATTGAACACCCGGCTGCCCTTGCCGTCCCGGAGCCACTTGAGACCCAGCACATGGGCATCCACCAAATCGCAGACATGCACATAGATGCCAAAAACGGTCAGCGCGTCCCGCTTGCCCGCAATGGCATCGAGCATCAGCGGGATCAGGTGGGTCTCCGGTTGGTGGAACTCGCCCACTTCGCCCTCTGGATCGGCGCCCGCCACGTTGAAATACCGGAAAATCACATGCCGCAGTCCGAAAGCCGCTTCAAAATCGGACAACACATCCTCGATCGCGCGTTTGGACGCGCCATAGGCATTGATGGGATGTTGCGCGCTGTTTTCGTCCAGAACCACGTTGTCCTGATCACCGTAGGTTGCGCAGGTCGAGGAAAACACGAAATCAAGGCATTCCGCTTCAACGGCGGCCTCGATCAAGGTCAATGACCCCATAACATTGTTGCGCCAATACCTGCCCGGATCCTTCATGCTGTCGCCGACCTGGCTGAGGGCCGCAAAATGCATCACGGCCACGGGCTGATACTTGGCGAAAACCGCATCCAAAGCGGCACGATCCATCAAATCACCCTGCACAAAGGGGCCAAATTTGACAGCCTCGCTCCAGCCGGTTTCCAGATTGTCAAAGGTTACAGGAGTAAAGCCTGCATTTCGCAAAGCTTTACAGGCGTGCGACCCGATATAACCCGCACCACCCGTTACCAATACATTCGTCACCAAGATACTCCGACTTATTCTGCGGCCCGGTCCAGGTGAACCACGTCGCGGATATAACCCAAGAGATCCTCCCGCAACTCTTCACGCGCCAGACCGAAAGCCACAGTCGCCTGCAAGAAACCGGATTTCGAACCACAGTCAAAGCGCTGGCCGCGGAAACGGTAGCCAAAGACGCCAGACTCGCCGTCGATCTCCTTGGCAATCGCGTCGGTCAACTGGATCTCTCCGCCGGCGCCAGACTTTCCCTCGTTCAGGGTGCGCAGAACGGATGGGGTCAGAATATAGCGGCCGATCACGGCCAGGTTTGACGGAGCTTCGCCGGCTGCGGGTTTTTCCACCATTCCCTTGACCTTCACGATGTGACCCATGTCTTCCTCGACATCGAGGACACCGTAGGAGGATGCTTTTTCCGGCGGGACTTCCATTGCGGCGACAACATTGCCGCCCGTCTCTTCATAGGCCTCGACCATTTGTTGCAAGCACGGCTTTTCAGCAGCGATCACGTCGTCCGGGAGAATGACGGCAAAGGGTTCATCACCGATCAGACGGCGGGCGCACCACACAGCGTGACCCAGCCCAAGTGCTTTGTGCTGGCGGATATAGGCGATCGCACCGCTATCCATATAGGTGTCCTTCAGGACCGCCATCAGATCGTCCTTGCCCTTCTTGAGCAACTCTTGCTCCAAGTTCGGAGCATGGTCGAAATAGTCTTCCAGCGCGCTCTTGCCGCGCGACGTTACAAAAATGAACTCTGTAATGCCCGCCGCACGTGCTTCGTCAATCGCGTACTGGATCAATGGTCTATCAACCAGCGTCATGATTTCTTTGGGCACGGATTTGGTCGCGGGCAAAAAACGCGTCCCAAGTCCAGCCACGGGGAAAATCGCTTTTGTTACCTTATTTTGCATTGGGGGATGCCTCGTTCCTGAATTTACTGGATATATATAGACCTATAGAGCACTCTCTAACTAATAAATTTGTCGGAGAGTATGACGAAAACGTGAAATTTTGAACACATTGCATCATTGTTGCGTCGACGCGCCATTTCAATCATCGATTGTACGCTGCGCTGCAACACGGCGCACCTCTCGTTCTACTCTGGATGCAAAGGACGTGACACGCACCGGCGGATCATCGCGCAACGATTTACCGAACAAGCCACCCCGCTGCTCCCAATATCCAGCCGGATCAAAACGCACCGTGTGGTAAAAACTGGTCGGAGACAACAGGACAAGTGTTACGATCTGACCCGCCGCGGATCGTTCCGACGCCTCGGCACGCAAGGTCTTGCGTTGCCATGTTCGGCCACTCAGCACGACGCTGGTGCGTGCCTTGAATGGAAATCGCTTGAACGCCGATATGGGCGAGCGGGTGACCTGACCGCCGCCGCGTTGACGCCCAATGCCCTGACCATATCCAATGTCGAGACGCGACATCAGGTGCCGGAGCGTGCGCGGTTCCAAGACGCCCGCCGTCATGTACCGGACAAGCCGCGTCCACTCATGCTTTCGAATGGCACGCCAATGATCGGGCCGTTCCGTCACGGACAGGTACTTGCGCTGAAAGACCGCCCAGCTCGATCCGATGTCATACAGATCGCGCGGCACCCGGTCCGCGCGGCGGCGGGGGCTTGCTGCGTAGCCGTGATGCACTTCGGCCATCGGGACGATCGCCGTCGCGTATCCCGCGCGGCACAGGCGCAGGTTCAAATCCGTCTCATCCAGATAGAACGCAAATCCCGGATCAAACCCTTCAAGCTCGACCAGAACATCGCGGCGAACCGCCATATTTGTCCCTTCGGTCTTGATGGCGCGGCGGCCTTTGGGGGTCAGGATGGTTGCCCGTTTTGGGTTCATATCCAAATCCGTGAAATCGCCCCGGGCATCCACACTGCGCGCCTTCCACTGGTATGAAATACCATTCCGACCGCGCACGTACCCTCCCATCGCCGCGACATCTGATCGGCCTGATGGGGCGACAAGTTGGGTCAACCAACTGGGTTCGGGCACCGCATCGTCGTCAATGAAAGCGACAACGTCGCCGGCCGCGTGGCTGACGCCGATATTGCGTGCCTCCGAAATATTGGCGCGATCGAACAGCACCTGTTTTATCTGATCCGAAAAAGCGGAACGCGACACGGCTATGTCGCCCTTGCGATCAGCCACGACGACAATTTCGAAATTCGGATATTGCAGCTGGCTCAGGCCTGTCAGGCAACGCATCAATGCATCAGGCCGGTCGCGACTTACCACCACAACGCTGACCGGCACTTGGGTCATTCGATACCCATCTCCGCCATCATCGCCTCGATGCGCGGCACATCTTCGGGGTTGTTCAATTCCCAGAATTGTCGATCCCGCGCTTCAACCTCGACACACAGGATCTGGCGCCCGTTTTCGAGAAAGCGCAGTTGTTCGAGACCTTCAAGCTGCTCCAGCGGGCCGACAGGCCATCCGGGATATGCGGCCAATGCGGCCGGCCGATAGGCATAGACACCGACGTGATGGAAGACGGGAGTGTCCGCCTGATCCGCGTAAGTACCGCTCGTGAAGGGAATCACTTCCTTGGAAAAATAAAGGCCCTGATTTTGCGCTCCGAAGACCGCCGTTGTTCCGCCCACACGCCCAGCGCGGCGATCTTGGAGAAATCCGTTCAGCGTGGCCCCGTCGCAACGCAGCACAGGCGTCGCGATCTCGGCATCTGCAGCACCGCGCAAACCTTCAATCAGTGCTTCGACAAACCAAGGCGGGGTCAGCGGCGCATCGCCTTGCAAATTGACAACAATATCAAAGTCGCCGCCCAAGGCACTGTGTGTTTCGGCACAACGTTCGGTCCCGTTGGCACAGGCCTCGGAGGTCATTACGACCTCCGCTCCGAAAGCCACTGCGGCCTCCTGAATTCGGCTGTCATCTGTCGCGACGACAACGCGGTCGACACCCTTGACAGACATTGCCGCCCGCCAGCTGCGCTCGATCAGTGTCTGAGACTGTCCGCCGGCACCCGAAAGGGGCACCAGCGGCTTGCCCGGATACCGCGTCGAGGCATACCGGGCAGGAATCGCAATCAGAACTGACATCAGGCCGGTTTCAGATCGACGGAAGGGGCATATGCGATGAAGAACGGGTTGGCATATGTGTCCTTGCCGTAGGTCAGTGGCGTCTGATCATCAAAGCGGACCACTTTCCCACCTGCACCGGACAAAACCGCATGGCCTGCCGCGGTATCCCACTCCATTGTTCGGCCCAGACGGGGGTAGATGTCCGCCTCACCGGTGGCGACCAAACAGAATTTCAGGGACGAACCCGCGCTTTTCATGTCTTTGACGGCATATTTGTTGATGTAATCGTCCGTCGCCTGATCCCGGTGAGATTTCGAGGCAACCACCATCAGCGCTGCATTGTCACTGTCGGCAACGCTCATTGGGGTGACGTCGCCAATCACATCCTTGTCGAACGCGCCCGTTTCCTCGACCGACTGGCCATCGGCCTGCGTAAAGAACATACGGCCCTTGGCAGGTGCATAGACGATTCCGCGCGTCGGAACGCCTTTTTCGACCAAAGCGATATTGACGGTGAAATCCCCACGGCGGTGGACAAATTCCTTTGTGCCATCCAGCGGATCAACAATCAGAAACGTGTCGCCTGTGGTGGTGTGGGTCGCGGACTGCTCTTCGGTCACAAGCATCATCTCCGGGAATGCAGCGCGCAAACCTTCCGAAATCAGGGCATCTGCAGCTTCATCCGCGGCGGTCACCGGGCTGTCATCCGACTTTGTCTTTACGTCAAAGTCGTCTTCACCATAGATCTCCATGATCTTATCGCCGGCCTGCAAAGCCAGTTTGCGGATGACTGGGATCAATTGGTCGTAGTTCATAAATTTGCTCCTCAAGTGGGCATTTGTTGATAATCCGATGCGCGCCCCTTATGCTTGCGTGATAACGGAACGGCAAGAATTCCGTGCGACAACATATAGGTCGGTGCACAGGTAGGCTTATGTTTCAATCAACGCGCAAACCACAATCCAGCTTTGGCAGTGCCATGGCCATGTTCGAGCTGATTTATCACTCGATTGTTCGTTCTGTACGCAAAACGCATAACAATGCTTTTTTGGCCATCGCAATGAATCTGATGCAAATGGTCATCTTTGTCATGGCGTTCTACGTGATGTTTACCGTGCTTGGGCTGCGCGGGGCCGCGATCCGGGGCGATTTCCTCGTATACATCATGACTGGCATCTTTCTGTTCATGACGCATACCAAGTCACTCGGGGCCGTGCTCGGCTCTGAGGGTCCGGCAAGCCCGATGATGCAACACGCCCCGATGAATACGATTATCTCGATCGGGTCGGCCGCTGTTGGCGCGCTTTATATCCAGGTTCTGTCCCTCTTCATGATCTTGTTCATTTACCATGTTGCCTTTACGCCTCTTCAAATCGAAGACCCGTTCGGCGCTTTTGGCATGCTTCTGATTGCATGGTTTACCGGATGCGCCCTCGGTGTGGTCCTTTTATCCATCAAACCGTGGTTCCCGACCTTCGTACAGATTTTTTCGCAGATTTATCAAAGGGCCAACATGATCGCATCCGGCAAGATGTTCGTGGCCAACACCCTGCCCGGTTTCATGCTGGCCATGTTCGACTGGAACCCTTTATTCCATGTGATAGATCAGTCGCGCGGCTTTGCATTCATCAACTATAATCCCCGCTATTCGTCATGGGAATATGCCCTTTGGGTGGGTATCGTGTTGTTGATGATTGGCCTTATGGGCGAATTCTACACCCGCAAACATGCCTCGCTCAGTTGGAGCGCGCGCCGCTGAGACGCGGACACAGGTCGCCTGAGTTTACCAAATCTGTTTAGCGCCTTGCCGCTTTCAATGCGCTGACAATACGTGCATTTTCGAGCGCAATCACGCTTTGTGCCGCAAACATTTGCGCCAGCTTAGTTGTTTCGTCAGAGAATGGTCTGACGGTCTGCCGATAAATGGTGAATGCGCCGACCAACCTGTCGGCCGCCAGCATCGGGATCGCCACAAAAGACCGCGCGCCGCCCAGATCGACCGTAGCATGGCGCAGGCTGTCGCCCGTCCGGTAAATGTCTTCGGATTTGACATCGATGATATTGATCACTTCGCGGCGGGCGCCCATGCGCCCCAGCCCAGTCGCGGGGCTGGGAACAAAGTCACCTTGTTCATGAAACCATGCCTTGAACTCCGGGGAAATGCCCAAAGTGAAACGGGCCCTGAAACGGTTGCCCGGACAATACTCGAACAAGACGCCAAACTCCGCGTCGCACAGTTCAAGCGCATATTTCAGGATCGCTGGCATCACCGTCTCAACGTCGCCCTGTGCCGCGCCGATGATCCGCAACACCTCGCTCAGGGCCCTTTCGCGACTGATGGCCTCTTCGAGGCTCAGCGCCAGTTCCGAGACAACCGAATTCAGTTCGGATTGACTGCGTGGTTCGCGCATGGTCCCGTTAAGCCGAGCAAGGAGGTCGAGCTTGGAAGACACTTCTAGCTTGCGATAGATCGTTGCCAAATGCGTGCGCACCGTTGAGGGCGCTATGCACAACGTCTCTGCGATCTCCTGATAGGTGGCACCGCCGGCATAGGATTGTGCGATCTGAAGTTCTCGCTGGCTCAGATCAACCTGGGCTGACACGGCAATTCTCCCTGTACCGACACTTGGCCAAGTGTGCGCATTCGGCGCGCAACACGCAATGCCACAGACGCAGTCCTGCGTGTGATGCATGGTCTTTGCCAAGAATACAGCATCTGCACGATACCCACCTACTGCATCCTGCGCGTAGGCTGGAAACGAATGGAACCCGAACGGAGCATTGCAAATGTCACAATACCAAATCGCACAGGCCTTTTTTGAAGCGTGCGAAACAGGCAAAGGCTGGGACGTCTGTCAGACGTGGTGCCATTCCGACGCCACCTTTGCCTGTCAGGCAGATGCTTTGGCCGATACCAAGACGCTCAGCGCCTACACAGAGTGGATGAAGGGCCTGCTTACCCCAATTCCCGATGGTCGCTATGTCCTGACTGCCTTTGCCGCGGATGAGGCACGCGGATCTGTCGTCGCGGCGGCGGAGTTTCACGGAACCCAAACCGGCGAAGGCGGTCCGGTCGCGCCGACTGGCAATTCGGTCAAGTCCGACTACGCATATGTCATGCAATTCGACGGCGACAAAATTCGTCACATGACCAAAATCTGGAATGATGTACAGGCTCTGCGCGAACTTGGCTGGGCCTGATGCGCTGGCGCATTCTGGTATTGCTGTTTCTGGCCCGTGTGGGCCTTGGTCTGCAATTCCAGACACTGGCGTCTGTGGGCGACGATCTCGTCGTCGCCTTCGGGCTTGATTATGCAGGGATTGGCCTGCTGATCGGTCTGTTCATGGCACCGGGATTGTTTCTTGCCATACCTGCCGGATATTGGGCGCGATATGTCTCGGATCGCCATATGGTCGTGCTTGGCCTTGGGGCATTGGCCTTCGGCGGTCTGGTTTCGGCCGGAGCCGTCGACAGTTGGACAATCGGGGCCGGGCGCGTTCTGGCCGGTATCGGCTTTTTGTTTGCGACGCTCTACCTCACCAAAATGGTGGCTGACTGGTTCCAGGGTCGTGAAATTGCGACGGCGATGAGCTTGCTTGTGATGAGTTGGCCATTCGGCATCGCCATGGGACAATTAGGCTATGCTTGGATATCGGATGCGTTCGGCTGGCACATACCGTTTCAGATCGCCTCGATCTATTGCGCGCTCGCAGCAGTCGGTGTGTTGATCTTCTACAAGGATCCGGACGATTTGGCTCCCGTCAAACACGACGGTGCCAGTGCGCGACTGACGGGTCAGGAATGGCGCTTGATCTTGATCGCGGGCTCTGCATGGGGGGCCATCAACGCAGGCTACATCATATATCTTTCGTTTGGACCAAAGGTGCTCGAGGCATTGGGCCACAGCGCGCTCGCGGCCGCCGGCACCATTAGCGTCGGAAGCTGGGTCATGATCGCATCAGGTGCCTTGTGCGGTCAGATCGCGGATCGGTCCGGTCAGCGCATGACGATATTGTTCATATGCATGACCACGGCCTCCGCTGCACTCTTGTTGCTCAGTCTCCCCGGTGCCGGGCTCGGTGCGAGCCTGCTTTTCGGACTGATTGGAATGGCCCCCGCCGGTATCATCATGGCCTTGGCCGGAGAGGCCGTAAGACCTCAGGCACGGGCTTTTGGAACGGGCGTATTCTTAACGGTCTATTATGCATTCACTTGGGTCGCGCCCCCCGCTGCAGGCGCTATTTTGGATGCCACCGGCAGCATACAGGGCCCCATATGGCTCGCTATACTTCTGTTCGCTGCCGTCATTCCCCTTGCCATCGCATACCAACGCGAAAACGGTCACCCCGTGGTGATGACCTAGGATTCGGTCGGTGAAGTACCAGGACATGTTCCAAGCATTGCCCTGAACGACTGAAAATGGTTAAATATTTGACGAAAAACGCAGCGCGCCTCGATACGTCCTGCGTGTGAAAACTAACAGCCGCTGCGGCAACAATTCCGTGACATAGCATCGCTCCTCAGACTAGTGTCTCAACACGAGAACGACTCTATATTGGAAAGGAACTATCGAAAATGTGGCAAAAATTAAACTTCAATTTAGCCTCATGGCGGCCTGCTCAAGGCGTTGCGGTATTGGCATGCGCCGTAACGCTCGCGTCTTCCGCCTGGGCCCAGGATGACAAGCCGAATATTCTTGTCATCTGGGGCGACGACATCGGCCAATCCAATATTTCGGCCTATACAATGGGTCTGATGGGCTACCAGACGCCAAATATCGACCGCGTCGCAAACGAAGGCATGATCTTTACCGATTACTATGCAGAACAATCCTGCACCGCAGGCCGTTCGTCCTTTATCACGGGACAGTCGGTGTTTCGGACGGGGCTTTCCAAAGTTGGTATGCCAGGTGCGGAAGAAGGCATGCAGATCGAAGATCCGACCATCGCAGGCCTGCTAAAAGCGCAGGGGTACGCCACGGGACAGTTCGGCAAAAATCACCTGGGCGATCAAGATGACATGTTGCCGACGAACCACGGCTTTGACGAGTTTTTTGGCAACCTGTATCACTTGAACGCCGAAGAAGAGCCTGAGTTGGAAAACTACCCGACGGATCCAGCTTTTCGTGAAGCATGGGGCCCTCGGGGCGTCGTGAGATCGACAGCTGACGGCGAGATCGAAGACACCGGCCCTCTGACGAAAAAGCGGATGGAAACGGTTGACGAGGAAACGCTGGCAGCCGCCATTGATTTCATCAAACGTCAAGAAGAAGCCGGCGTGCCATGGTTCGTTTGGTGGAATGGCACACGGATGCACTTCCGGACCCACGTCAAGGAAGACATGCGCACACAGGCTGACGAAATTGCCGGCAAACACATGGACGAATACCGCGCAGGTATGATCGAACATGACATGCATGTTGGTCAGCTTTTGTCCCTGCTGGACGAGCTGGGTATCGCTGACGAGACGTTTGTTCAGTATTCCACTGACAACGGCCCGCACATGAACAGCTGGCCCGATGCCGGGATGACCCCCTTCCGCGGTGAAAAGAACACGAACTGGGAAGGCGGTTTCCGCGTACCTGCCATGGTCCGCTGGCCCGGTAAAATCGAGCCGGGCACGATCTCCAACTCCATCATGCACCATATGGACTGGTTGCCGACATTCCTCGCCATGGCCGGGAATGACACCATCAAGGAAGACCTTCTTGAAGGAATCACCGTCGCAGAAGTTGGCGGCGGTCGCGACTACCGTGTACATCTGGATGGGTATAACACCCTGCCCTACCTGCTGGGCGAGGTCGAAGACACACCGCGCAAGGAGATCTTCTATTTCTCCGATGATGGTGATCTGACGGCGATGCGCTACAACGACTGGAAGGTCATCTTCCTTGAGCACCGCTTCCCGCAGACCCTGCGCGCCTGGGCCGAACCATGGACCGAACTGCGTATTCCGTTGCTCTTCAACCTGCGTCAGGATCCATACGAGCGCGCCAATGTTACGTCGAATACCTACTACGACTGGTATCTGAACAACGTGTTCTTGTTGTTGCCTGCATCGGAATTCGTGGGCCAGTTCCTTGCGACGTTCCAGGAATATCCGCCACGTCAGGCTCCTGGCAGTTTTACCATTGGCGACGCGAAGGACAAAATCCTGGGCGCTTTGTCACGGTAAACGACACACTTTGGATGTGTAAACAAGCACTGGCTGCCCCTGCTCGGGGCAGCTTTTTTTTTGTGACCGCGCCGGAGACCGCCCCCCCGGCGAGCAACTGTCAGGCGACGTTCACGCACTGCCTTGGCGATAGATGGTCATCCAATGCACGCCGGGCATGGTGCGAGAGGGCCGCGGACAGGTAAAACCGCCCCATTTAGCGCCATCGCGATGCTCAGCATTCACAAAACCCTGTTTGAATTGCCAGCATGAATGCCTACTTATTGTACCCTGAGGTTGGCGAAATCAGGCACCTCATCAGGTCACGCATTTGTTGGATGCCAAACATGCCCAGCGCGTTATGTCTGACGTAAGCTTGGAAAGGAGTACGTTACATGAAAAACGGATTTATGACCCGCAGAACTCTCCTGAGCACATCGGGTGCTCTCTTGGTCACCGGCGCCTTGGGTCTTTTCACGCCCGCCGTTGCAAAAGGTCTGGCACCAACCCCATCGATGCGGGGTGGGTCGAATAACTACCGCCCCGGCGCGCCCATCGTTGATCGCATCGGCGGTGGCGGATTTTGGATGACGGGCACGGTGCGCCGCGCAGGCGATGGCTCACCTCTGGCCGGGCAGCGCATTCAGGTCTGGGCACACACAACCGAAGGCCACGAACGTGACCCGGAAAGCCATGGTGCGACGCTGACCGATGCAAATGGCAACTACCGTATCGAGATGCCGCAGATCGTTCCCGCCTTTGGCCAGCCCCACGGGCACCTCGCCTATGACAGCGGGGAATTCAAAACGGTCTTCCTGCGCCCTGTCATGCGCAACGCGCGCGAGACCACCCTGAACGCCGATTTCGTTCTTCAACCCGCCTGATAACCGTGGACCGACAGGGGCATAGCGCGCCACGCAACGCCCTGATCTGGGTTGCCCTCGGCGCGGCGGCATTCGTGCCGCTTATCGCCGCTGCGCTGAGCCCTCTGCTGGCATGGCGCGAGCCGATCTATATCGCGTCCGGCTTTGCAGGGATCATCGCGCTGGTGCTGTTGATGATGCAGCCCTTGCTGGTTGCCGGGTACATTCCGGGTCTGGCCGCCTTGCGCGGGCGGCGCATCCATCGCGTGGTCGGGGCCGTTTTGGTATTGTCCGTTTTGTTGCATGTCGGCGGCCTCTGGATCACCAGCCCGCCAGACGTCGTGGATGTCCTGCTTTTCCGGTCGCCCACACCGTTTTCAATCTGGGGCGTCGTGGCGATGTGGGCAGTTTTTGCCGCAGCCCTGTTGGCCACCTTTCGAAATCGTTTGAAACTACCATTGCCTTTATGGCGCGTCGCACACACGGCGCTTGCCGTGGTGATCGTCACCGGCGCTGTCGTTCACACCTTGCTCATCGAGGGAACGATGGAACCGATATCAAAAGTCGTCCTATGCGTGATCGTCAGCCTGGTGAGTGCCAAGGTTTTCCTGAGCCGCAGAAGCTGGGCAGCCTATTTCCGCAACTAAACCCGATACGCCGTCGGAGAAGCCCGCCGGTAGTGTGGGCTTACGCGCTATGCTCCGCGCGCAGCACGTTTTTTTGCACCTTGCCCATCGTATTGCGCGGCAACGCATCGGTGATGACATAGCGCCGCGGGTGTTTGAAACGCGCCAGATGCGGCTCGACCTGCGCTGCTATGGCTTCATCCGTCAAGCTCGCATCTTCAAGGACGACGGCGGCCAGAACGCTTTCGCCGAAATCCGCATGCGGAACACCAAAGACAGCGCTTTCGAGCACACCCTCAACATCGTTGATCACATCTTCGATTTCTTTCGGGTAGATGTTGTAGCCGCCCGAAATGATCAGGTCCTTTTGCCGCCCAACGATCGAAATGCGTCCATCGTCAGCCTTTATGCCCAAATCGCCAGTGATGAAAAAACCAGTGTCACGCAATTCTTCCGCAGTTTTATCAGGCATGTTCCAATACCCTTGAAAGACGTTGTCGCCGCGCACTTCGATCATGCCGATCTCACCATCGGCGACAGGTTGGCCATTGTCGGTGATTTGCACCTCTGTCCCCGGCAAGGCGTAGCCGACCGTACCGGCCAGCCGTTCTCCGTCAAAGGGGTTGGACGTGATCATGTTTGTCTCGGTCATGCCATAGCGTTCAAGAATACGCTGTCCTGTCCGGTCTTCGAACGCGGTATGTGTTTCCGCCAAAAGCGGTGCCGAGCCGGACACGAACAACCGCATATTCGCCACCAGATCGCGAGTCAGGCGCGCATCACCCAGCAAACGGGTGTAGAATGTCGGCACGCCCATCATCAGGGTCGAGGCCGGAATTTCAGAAATGATCGTATCGACATCAAACCCGGCCATGAACCGTACCTGCGCCCCGGCCAGCAGCGCCGTATTTATTGCCACGAAGAGGCCGTGGGTGTGAAAAATCGGCAAGGCATGGATCAACCGGTCGTCCTTGGTAATCTGCCAGAGGTCCGTCAATGACTGCGCATTGGACAACAGGTTTTTGTGCGAGAGCATTGCGCCCTTCGAACGCCCCGTCGTCCCCGAAGTATAGAGCAATGCAGCAAGATCATCCGGCCGACGTGCAACCGTGTCAAAGCGCGTAGGCTGGTCATTTGCCTGCACTGACAGTGATCCACTGCCATCCTTGGCCAGTGTCAGCACCCGCGCGTTGTCGCCGCAAATCGCGCTCACATTCCCTGCATCCTTGGCGTCGCAAACAACAACGGCCGGGGCTGCATCTTCGATGAAATAGGTCAGTTCACTTTGCGTGTAGGCCGTGTTGAGCGGCAGATACACCGCCCCCGCCTGAACCGCCGCGCCATACAGTGCGATGGTGTCCGACAGTTTGGGCGCCTGTACGACAACCCGGTCGCCTGGGCGCACGCCTGCGTCCTTCAAAACGTGGGCCAGTTGGGCAACCCGCGCTACAAACCCCGCATAGGTCATCGTTGTGCCATCATCGAGAACAAGGAAAGCGGCGTTGTTTTGCGCATGCGGCGCGATGAGCGCATCGTAAAGAATATTGGTCACGATGTGGGGTCCTTAGGCTTGGGAGAGAGAGGTGCGGTCGACAGCGATTTGGCGGGTTTGGCAGCCTTAACGATGGATTTGAGAGCGAATTCTTCGTGGTGTTGTTCTGTCAGAGTCAGGTCATAGAGATAGTTGACCATCGCCCCGCTGGACTGGGCAAGGCCATTGGGAGAGATGTCTGCCTGGGCATGGATGTCATAAACTTCCGCCCCGTTGCCCAGATGAAATCGTGCGACCGGATCGACAGGCATCCCGTCCTCGCGTTTAGCGGTGAGCAAATAGCGGGCCGCCATCGCTTCGATATCGCGCGGCTCAGCGCGATGCTCCAAAATCGCCGTTGCGATATAGCCATGGTCTTCATCTTCGGTCTGCGTCGCCAACCAGCGATTCAGCCCCGGAATAGGCGAGAGGGTGACGAAGTCTTGGAGCTGCGGGAAGGCCAGCGAGAGCTCCGATACGACTTGCTTGATCAGCAAATTGCCGAAACTGATGCCTGTCAGCCCCTTCTGACAATTGGAAATCGAGTAAAACACTGCCACCTTGGCGTCGTCGCCCTCCAGTGGTGTGCGGCCCTCTGACAGCAGCTTTGTGACCGAGTCGGGGATTTCCTTGGTCAACGCGACTTCGACGAAAATAAGCGGCTCGTCCGGCATGGCAGGGTGGAAAAATGCAAAGCATCTGCGATCGGGCGGATAGAGACGACGGCGCAGATCATCCCAGTCGTTGATCTGATGCACGGCTTCATAGGCCACGATCTTGTCCAAGATACGCGCGGGCGTGTCCCAATTGATCGCCTTGAGCACCAGAAACCCCCGGTTAAACCAACTCCGCAACAAATGGACGAAATCATGGTTGGTGCGGGCAAGTTCCGGGTGATCCCTGAGGATATCAATCAGATCAACGCGCATGGCCACCAGATCTGCGGTGGCACCAGCGGGCTGGTTCAGGCGGCGCAGCAGCTCCTGGCGCTTGGGTTCGGCGGCCTTGGACAGGTCCTTGAACCCCTGCGTCGTCGGAGCGGTCGCATAGTCGGCGGCCAGCCTGGACACCGCTGCCGCATCGATATCAAACGCATCATTCATATAAGCAAAAAATGCTGTCTTCTCTTCCCGATCCAATTCGCGGTAACGGTCCAGCACGGTCGCGGCAAGCTTGAGACCCGACACTTCGCCCTCGGCCGACAACAGCGCGTCGCACAGTTTGAAGATATCGCGTTTGTCATCTGTTCCACGCATTTTGATCGTGCGATCGAACAACGTGGACAACATGTCTCCAAGAAAACGATTACGTTGCACAGGGCTGACTCCATCTGCCGGAAAGCGTGTCACGGAAATTTGGCATAATTCGGTGGCCTATATCAAATCGATCAACCTAAAGGTCGCCGAGCCTCTTGCTGAGATAGGCGCCGGTCAACCGGTAATGGCTCAACAGGGCCGCAGACGCCGCATCACAGTCATGGCGCACCGTCGCATCGAGGATCTCTTCGTGTTCCGCTGCGATCTCGCGCCGTTGGTAGTTTTCTCCGCCCGCCGCCAGATAACGGTACCTGATGTTCAGGTCATATAGCTGACTGCAATACCGCTCCAGCATCGGCGACGCTGCATTGTCCAGCAACGTCATGTGAAACGCCTTGTGCGCATCCTCGAATATTGGTGTGTCCACAGCGCGTTTCATCCGGTGATGGGCCAGGACAAGCCGCTCTTCCCAATCGGACGTTCCTCGCATGATGGATTTGCGCAACGCCATGTCTTCGAGCGTGCATCGAAGATTGAGGATTTCCTCGAAGTTTTCGAGGCTGGCCGCAGCGGCCCTGAATCCGCGCTGGTCGATACGTTCCACCAACATGTCAGAAGTCAGCAGACTGAGGGCCTCTCGCACAGGTGACGCGCCGGTCACCAGCATTTTTCGCAGGTCTTCAATCTTGAGTTTCTGACCCGCAGGCAACGCCCCCGTCAGAATCATCTGGCGCAATGACAGATAGGCCGTGCGCGTTGCGGATATTTCCCTGCCGCCGGTATCGTCCATCATATTCACAGCGCTTGCCCTTTGTTAAATCAACGTGGCGGTCTTGGTCGACAAACCGACAGATAAGGTCAGCGATCCTTCATTGATCATCCAGCGCCGCAAGACAAACGTCCGCGCCCCCGACATGTGCATGGGGTCCGCTTCGGCCAAGGCCTGCGCCGCCTCCAGGCTTTCGGCGCGGTAGATGATCAGCCCCATACCCTGCATATGCACACCCGTTTCATCAGACATCGGCCCCGCAAAAGCCAAAGATCCGGCCCGCTCAAGCTCGGCCTGGTAGGCAAGGTGGTCCGGCAGCGATGCCTTGACGTCTTGCGGTTCCTTGGCGGGCGTCGACATCGCCACATAAAGCTCAAGTCCCAAAGCCCCCCGAGATTTCGCTTCTTTCTTGTAGTCCGCCCAAGCAACCATTTTCATGCTTCTTTCTCAAAAAAATCGATATTTATTGACATGTGGAGATATTGTAGGCAGAAATCAATCAAACTGGCAAGGATTATGCACATGAAATATCTGGTAGGCGAGACGGCAAGCGGCACATCGGTTTTTGCAGTGAACGGCGAAGAAGCCATTAATCTTACGGCTTTGGACGCAGCGATCGGTGATGACCTGATGGCTCTGATTGCCGATCCTGCACTGGCAGAATCAGTCGCACTCAAAGCGGCGCATGCGCCAAGCGTTTCAGTCGCATCGATCACGCCGGCCTTGCCAGTGGCCGCGCCGGGAACGATCATTTGCCTGGGCCTGAACTATACCGATCACATTAAAGAAGGCGGGTACGAGATCCCTGAATATCCGGCGCTTTTCATGCGTGGCAAAAATTCGATCATGGCCGCAGGCGCGCCCCTTGTTCGCCCGTCCTGCTCTGACAAGCTGGACTATGAGGCCGAACTGATGCTGATCATCGGCAAAGGCGGACGCCACATTTCAGAATCCAACGCGCTGGACCACGTTTTCGGCTACACCATTTTCAACGATGGGTCGGTCCGCGACTATCAGCGCAAAACCCATCAGTGGACGCCGGGCAAAAACTTTGATGCCACCGGTGCCATCGGCCCGTTTGTCGTGACCCCTGACGAACTGCCAGCGGGTGCTTCGGGCCTGAAAATCGAAAGCCGCGTCGGATCCGAAATTTTGCAATCGTCCAACACGGGCAACATGATCTGGTCCGTGGCGCAGACAATCGCGACCATCTCAGAATACACCACTCTGGAGGCTGGCGATCTGATCGCAATGGGCACACCGCCCGGTGTCGGGCATGCAAAAAAGCCAAACCCACGTTGGTTGGTACCGGGTGAAGTTGTGGAAATAGAGATTGAAGGCATCGGAATATGCTCGAGCCCGGTTGTTGACGAAAAAGACATGACACGCGCGGTGGCTGCAGAATGAACGCTCCGACGGGAACAGAACTGGACGCTTTGCGCGCCAAGGCGCAGGCCGACCACCGTGCGCTACGTGCCCGGATCGGACGTCTGTCTGACGATGCGATTGACCTGATCCTGCGCGATGCGCGGTCTCACTTTGCATGGAAAGACACGCCGATCCCGGACGGGTTGCTGGAAGAAATCTTCGACATAACCATCAACGGGCCGACGTCGATGAACACACTGCCCGCGCGCTTTATCTTCGTGAAGTCACCCGAAGGCAAAGCGCGGCTTGCCAAGTCGCTCAAGCCGGCGAACGTGGCGAAAATGATGGGCGCGCCGGTCACGGCCATCATAGCGCAGGATATGGATTTCTGGCACGAGCTGCCCTTCCTGTTCCCGCACGAAGACCGCCGCCATCTGTTTGATGGAAAAGAAGAATATTGCAAAGACACCGCCGATCGGAATGCGACCCTGCAAGGGGCCTACTTCATGATTGCGGCCCGGGCAGTTGGCCTTGACGTGGGTGCCATGTCCGGGTTCTCAAATGCAATCGTGGACGAAGAGTTTTTCGCCGGCACCCGACTCAAGTCGAACTTTCTGTGCAACATTGGATATGCGGACGAAACGGCACTGTTTCAGAAACTCCCGCGATTTCCATTCGACAAAGTCTGTAGCTTTGCCTGACGAGAGGACCGCCTGATGGCCATTAAAATGAAAACGATCGTGACCTATCGCGCCACGGCGACCTGCCCGACCCATGCGCGCACCGAAATTCCGGTTCGCGACCTCAATGTCGTCATTGATGAACCTGAGGAGCGGGGCGGCACCAACCTTGGTCCGACTCCGACAGAAACGGCGATGACGGCTCTGATCGCCTGCACCAATGTCATTGGCCACAAGAACGCACACCGGCTTGGCATCGATCTCGGCGAGATCACGATTGACGCCGATTGCAAGTTCGATCGTCGCGGCGTTTTGATGGAGGAAGAGATCGATGTTCCGTTCCCCGCCATCACGCTCACCGTGAACTGTCACACGACAGCGAGCCAGGATGAGTTGAACCGCGTGGGCGTTGAAACCGCAAAATACTGCGCCATCGCCAAACTGTTCGAGGCGGCGGGAACGGATCTGACCGTAAACTGGGTCAAACAGACTTAACATCAATCAGGCCAAAGCGCCTGAATTTCTGGGAGGAAAAACACATGATCAAATGGACAAGACGCAGCCTGATGGGCGCGGCCCTCGCGACGATGGCCGCCATGCCTGCCGTGGCGCAAGAAAAGATTACGGCAAACGTAATCGACGGTTACCCGGCCCGAGCGCTGTGGGTTCAGGAATTCACGAACTTCTTCATTCCCGAAGTGAAGGACCACCGGCTGACGCCGGGGGCATCATTTGTCGGAATGTAATTCCAGATACTGCTTGATGACATCGTCT
>NZ_JAIMIA010000085.1 GCF_019966495.1 Tateyamaria pelophila
GCCCTCCCTCCGTCACACACCCACCGCGGCGTCTCACCCAGATTGACGCGGAGTCTCACCCTCATTGTCGCGCCGCAGCATCGTGCTTCTGCCCAAACCAAACCCAGTCATTTGCCTTTGTGTGCGGCGAGATTTTTTTCCACTCTTTCAGTGCATTGTTGGCGCCAGTTTGCGCTTGCACAAAACGCGCTTGTCCCTTTTTCGTAGCTTTGCTTACACGCACTTCCGCTATGCGTTCGTCTTCGCCTTCAACCTCTTCATCCAGTTTTACATCGCTCCAGCGCATTTCGCGCGCTTCGCCAACACGCAAGCCGCTGTGCAGCAAGAACATAATAAAGTAGGATAGCTGTGCACGGTGCAGCTTGTGCCAAGCGTTCAGCCCCTCGCTCGCAAAGCGCCCCACGCAATCCCTGTAGCTGCGCAAGTTTCGCACCAGCACCAAATACTCGCTGCCAGTGTCAAAGCCAGCACGCCTGTTTTGTGTTTGCCCCTTTGCAGCAACGCGCATCTTAACAATTTGCTGCATACGCCCGTGTTCCGTTGCATCGTAAAAAAATCTGATTTAGCGCGCTTTGCTCCATCTGCAGCGTCTTTAAAGCTGGCAATTTTTTCGCGTTTGCAGTGCCGCGTGTTTTCGCGCCACGTCGTTTTGGATTGTAACTTTGCAGCATCGCCGCGTTCTCTGTGCTCCAGTAGCTTTTGCGCCAATCCCAATACCCAGCTGCATACTGCGAAGTTATATCGTTAAGCAGCATTGAGCTGCTGTCGCTGTTAGAAAAGTAGTCTTTGAAGTAGCGATTGAAGTACATTTTATGCCAGCGCGCACGGTCTTCTGCCCACGTGCCGTTGCGCAAGTTGCGCGCATACCAGTCGTTCCAGTGCTTCTCAAAAGTGTATTCATCCAAGCTGTGCCCAAGCCGCGCCGCTTGCTGCAGACGCAGCAGCTCACTCTTCGCATACTCGTAAGCATCCTCGTAAACAGTCAGCTTCGTGCTGCGCGTAATGTAGCCTTTGCGCCCGCCAATCTTCAGCCGCATATACCAAGTTGGCTGACGGTGCGTTTGAGCGTTGGGGACAGCGACAGCGACAGCGACAGCGACAGCGAGATTGCGCTGAAAGAGCACAAGTGCACCGCCATAGTGTTCTCGCTTGTTCTCGTAAAACGCCACGTCAGCTCATCCCACAACGCTGTTCTATCAAACCCCAGTTGTTCTCAAACTGCGCCAGCGATGTCATTTCAACTGCACAATGTGTGGTTTGAGGGTTGCGAGGGCGGACACCGTTATGCTTGTCCAACCACGCGCCATAGTTCTGTAAGATTATCGCCTGCAGCTCGCGCTGTAGCAGTATGAAATATTTGTCTTGTCCAGCCCCGTCGCCAATCTTTACGAAAACGTAAACCAGCTCGCCATCTAGCGCGTCGTCCAAGCCACGCACAATTTGGCGATCACCTTCAAAATCAATGTGTATGAAGCGCGTTGCGTTGAAGTGAACAGAACCAGTGCGCCATGCTTTGACCTGCAAGTGCACCGTCGTGTCGTTCGCATATGCCAATATATCAATGTCAGGCACGTTGCCTGCAAATGCAGTAGCAACAATCCCGCGCATACCTAGCTCAGCAACAACCAAGCTTTCACCAATCTGCCCCGCCAGCTGTGTCTTAAAGTTACGTGCCAGCCTACTGCTCCAAACATGCCTCAAACGCTATCGTTATGCTAATTTCGCTAAATCAATACGTCAATTAATTCAGTGTGCTGCTACAAAGCTGCTACCCATGAAAAAAGAGCTGCAAAACATGCAGCCCTTTGTAATTGTTTAGTAATATACTCGTTCGTAGTTAGCGCTTGGAGAACTGGAAGCTCTTACGCGCTTTGGCCTTACCGTATTTCTTGCGCTCCACAACGCGGCTGTCGCGGGTCAGGAAGCCAGCGGCTTTCAGGGCACCACGCAGTGCGGGGTTGTAGAGTTGCAGCGCCTTGGACACGCCGTGCTTGACCGCACCGGCTTGACCGGACAGACCGCCGCCCTTGACGGTGGCCACAACGTCAAACTCACCTTCAACGCCGGCAACCGAAAACGGTTGGGCCAGGATCATTTGAAGCACAGGACGGGCGAAATAGACTTTCATCTCCTTGCCGTTCACTGTGACTTTGCCCGAGCCGGGCTTGATCCAGACGCGGGCAACCGCATCCTTCCGCTTGCCTGTGGCATAGGACCGACCCAGCGCGTCACGCACGGGCTCGCGAGGTGTCAGTTCCGCTTCTGCGGCGACAACGTCACCGGCAACGGCTTGCAGGTCTTCGAGTGTGTTGATTTCGTCAGACATGCTCATGCGCTCCGCGTGTTTTTCGGGTTCATGGACGCAACATCCAGAACTTCGGGGCTTTGCGCCTCGTGGGGGTGGTCGGCACCTGCATAGACGCGCAGGTTTGTCATGATCTGACGGCTCAGGCGGTTGCCGGGCAACATGCGCTTGACGGCCAGGGTCACGACACGCTCGGGGTGCTTGCCTTCAAGGATTTCTTCCTTGGTGCGCGATTTGATCCCGCCGGGATGGCCTGTGTGCCAATAGTGGTGTTCCTGACGCTTGTTGCCGGTCAGTTGCACTTTCTCGGCATTGACGATGATGACATTGTCACCACAGTCCATGTGAGGCGTGAAAGAAGGTTTGTGTTTGCCACGCAGGCGCATGGCGACGATCGAAGCAAGACGGCCCAAAACGATGCCTTCGGCGTCGATGATGATCCATTTCTTGTCGATGTCCGCAGGTGTTGCGGTAAAGGTTTTCATAAGGTCACATCCCTAAAGGGTGGTATTTCGGATTGCGCGGTTATACAGCAGCCGCTGGCCCGGTCAATGGCGTAAAGCCTCTAAAAACAAAGCAATTTCAATATCTTGAAAATAAGGTATCAGAATACCCCATCAATGCCTATCACTTTGGTCGGATTGTCCAGCAGAACGCGCAAGCGGGTGATCGCACCCTTGAAACCTGTTATGCGCACACCTGCATTGATCGCAAGGCGGACCGCATGGGGACGCGCGCGTCCCGGTTGGCATATTCTTTGGCCGACAGGATACGCACGCCTATCGCCTCGGCGGCCTTCACAAAGGCCCCTGCCCGCCAGCCTCGTGGCAAACGCAGCCACAAAAAGGAACATCGCGGGCCAAGCCAGATCGTATCCTCCAAGAATATTCACCGCGCGCTGGACACAGATATCTATGCGGTCACGCGCCCTGGCTGCTGCAGGGCGCACTTCGGGTATGATCCCGTCTTTGTCCATGGCCACCCGCACGACCTCGGCCCGTAACCCTTCCGCCGCCCATCTGAAGCCCGGATAGACCAGCACTTCGATCAAAACCGCAGGGCTGCGCCAGCGCAGCAGAGCCTGAAAGATCAACATGATTGCGGGCCCTACCGATCCAAGCGGCGCAGACGACAGCCATTTCCCTGCAGCGGGGGCAGCCTGTCTCCGGCTTGGGAACGGTTGGTTGCAATACCGTCACGAATGGCCTGAGTGACCGCCTTGTCCTTCGGCCCCTTCGGATCAGGATTTGGGGCCGCCAAATCGTATCCATCACGATCTTTCCGCAGCGCGAGCACCCATCGCTGTGTAACACCCAGGCATGGTGGTGCTGCTATCTTGTGCCAATACAATGTACGGGAGCGTGGCGCTGCGCCGACCGGTCCCGGACCAGCTACGCCATGAAAACCGGAACCCGCCAAGAACCATTGTGACGCTCGTCGCGTGCTCTCGCGGGGGTGAATTCTCCGCGGCATCTTCCAGAATCCCGGCAAATGACCGGGCGTAACCCGCACGTTTTAAGTTCCACTACAGCGCGTTATGCGTGAGGCAAGTCAACACCTGCGGGTGGAATTGCATAGGTCAGGCTGGCCCGCGCTACAGGTTTGTCCGTACCTTCGGAGTAGATCAGCACATCCGACACCGACAATGTCTTGCCCAGCTTGAGCAACCGACCATAAGCGAGCAAATCCACCCCGGCTGCAGGTTTGCGCATGAAATCAATTGAACAATTCGTCGTGACAGCCAGGGCGCGCGGACCGATATGCGCCAGCGTCACCATATAGGCCGCGACATCCGCAAGGCCGAACATGGCAGGCCCGGACACGGTGCCGCCGGGGCGCAAATGACGATTCTGTACCAAAAGGCGCAGGGTCACCCCCGTCTCCGTCACCTCTTCGACACGAAATTCATCGGCAACTTCCAGAAACACTTTGCCCAGAAACGCGTTCATCTGCGCCGCATCCATTACCACAGTCATGCTTTTCCTCTCGCTTTCGGTGCTTTAGGATGTCCCCGAAACCTGCGGGAGAGCAAGATGGCAATTCTGGAACGTGAGGTCACCAATGGCGTGGCCCGCTTGCAACTAAACGCGCCCGAGCGCCTCAATGCGCTCTCGGATGAGATGATCGCGGCGTTGCACGGCGCGCTGGACGATATTGCAGAAGACCGCGACGTGCGCGCCGTGATCCTGTCCGGGGCGGGCAAGGCCTTTTGCGCGGGCCATGACCTCAAGCAAATGACTGCCGGACGACAGGCCGAGGACGGCGGACGCGCCTATTTCAAAGACCTCTTTGACCGTTGCGCCGCAATGATGGCGCGGGTCCAGTCCCTGCCCCAACCGGTCATCGCACAAGTGCACGGGATCGCAACGGCTGCCGGCTGCCAATTGGTCGCAACCTGCGACCTCGCCGTCGCCGCGCATGGCACCCGGTTTGGCGTCAACGGGGTGAATATCGGTCTGTTTTGCTCTACCCCAATGGTCGCGCTCAGCCGGAACATTCCGCGCAAAAAGGCCTTTGAAATGCTCACGACCGGCGATTTCATCGAAGCGGAGCGTGCGGCGGAACTTGGTCTGATCAACCGCGCCGTTTCGCATGACACACTTGCCCAAGAAACGCAGGCCCTCGCGGACCAGATCGCGGCCAAGCTGGCCTCAGCCGTCAAAGTCGGCAAAGCGGCGTTTTACACGCAACTGCAAATGCCCGTGGCCGAGGCTTATGGATATACCGGCGACGTCATGGTCGAAAACATGTTGGACCGCGACACGCGCGAAGGCATCGACGCTTTCATCGACAAACGCCCACCAAATTGGCCGCACCAATAATAATCTTCGCGCATGTCGGGACAAAACACCGCTTGGTTGTTTCCAATCCCGCACCTGTCTATTTCCAAATCGGGCGCAAATGCGGCACAAAAGAGACACGGTTAACGCATCGTAATCCTTTCGGGTCGCCGTCGGCGGAAGGTCCCTCCAGGTCAGTCTCTCTCTGACCGACCATTCCCGCGGCGGCGGCCCCAAAATATCCCCTAAATAGCTTAACTTACAGCCTGCGGCAGCATCGTCACGCGCGCCGAGCTTTCATCAGACCGTGGGTGTGCAATCATCGACTGTCAGGTCCTGAACCGGGTCAACAGGGCCACAGGCTTCACCGGAAATGGGATAGGTGTCCGGTTGCTCGCAAGCTTGCACAAAGATCAGCACCAAAAATGCCAGCGTCATTTTCCTATATGCCACAGGTCTCTCCATCTGATTGATTTCACAGAAGCCTAGCCGCCTCAAACATGCGTGCCTTGATGTACGTCAATTGCCCGATTTGCGCCTTGCGCACATTGCGCGCGCGCCCCGTTTGCCCTACATCCAGCGCATGTCGGATATCTTACACATCGTTGGCGGCGGAATGGCCGGATCAGAGGCCGCGTGGCAGGCCGCAAACATGGGCGTGCAGGTCGTGATCCACGAAATGCGACCCAAAGTCGGCACCTTTGCCCACCAAACCGGACTGTTGGGGGAAATGGTCTGCTCCAATTCGTTCCGCTCCGATGACAGCGAACAGAACGCCGTGGGGCTTTTGCATTGGGAAATGCGCGCCGCAAACGGGTTGATCATGGCAACCGCAGACAAACATCGGCTCCCGGCCGGCGGCGCATTGGCGGTGGATCGCGACCCCTTTGCACAATCAGTCACCGATGCGCTGATGGCCCACCCCAACATTTCGGTCGAATACGGCGAAATCACTGAATTACCGAGCCAGGGTCACTGGATCTTTGCCACGGGTCCACTGACCTCATCGACGCTTGGCCAAGCCATCGCCGCCGAAACAGGCGCCGAAGCGCTCGCGTTTTTCGATGCTATCGCTCCCATTATCTATTTCGACAGCATCGACATGTCGCGCGCGTGGATGCAATCGCGCTATGACAAGGGCGAGACCGAGGAAGAACAGACTGCCTACCTCAACTGCCCCATGACCAAAGAACAATATGAGGGGTTTATCGACGCCCTGCTCGCAGCCGACAAAACCGAATTCCACGAAGGCGAAACCGCAGGCTACTTCGACGGATGCCTGCCGATCGAAGTGATGGCGGAACGGGGCCGAGAAACCTTGCGCTTTGGCCCGATGAAACCGGTCGGCCTGACCAATCCACACCAACCGGACATCAAACCCTATGCCGTCGTCCAGTTGCGGCGCGACAACAAACTCGGCACGCTTTACAATATCGTCGGCTTCCAGACCAAAATGAAGTATGGCGCGCAAACCGATGTTTTCAAACGCATTCCAGGGCTGGAAAACGCCAGCTTTGCGCGACTGGGCGGGATTCACCGCAACACGTTCCTGAACGCGCCCACGCTGTTGACAGAGGATATGCGGCTGCGCTCGCGGCCCAATATCCGCTTTGCCGGGCAAATCACCGGGGTCGAAGGGTATGTCGAATCCGCTGCCATGGGGCTGTTGGCCGGACGCATGGCCGCCACCGAATTGCTGGGCGGTACACTCAACGTCCCCCCTGCCACCACGGCGATGGGCGCATTGATCACGCACATCACAGGCGGCGCAGAGGCCAAGACTTTCCAACCGATGAACGTCAATTTCGGACTCTTTCCGCCGGTCGAAGGGCTCAAGGGCGGACGGCGCGGCCGCAAGGACCGCTACAAGGCCTACACCGATCGGGCAAAGGCGGACTGGCAAGGATGGCTGGCCCCGCAGGCCCGCGTTGCCGCCTGATCCCTTCATCTTGCCAGATAAACTCCGGGGTGTCTGAGGGGCTGGCCCCTCAGCCGGTCCGTGCTACTTACTGGACGGCCCGACCAGATCGCGGTTAGTCTGCATGTATGACAAAATTTCTGGACAAAGCCTATCAAGCCCGCGACGCGGCCTCGACACGCGACCTCTATGACAATTGGGCCGCCAGCTACGAAGCGGAAGTCGAAGAGAATGGATATGCAACGCCCGGACGATGCGCAAAAGCGCTAAAATCCGTCACGGATGACCTCACGGCCCCGATCCTGGATTTCGGCTGTGGCACAGGCCTGTCCGGGCTGGCCTTGAAACTTGCAGGGTTTGAGCAGATCGACGGTCTCGATCTGTCGGCAGAGATGCTCGAACGCGCCTCTGCCAAGAATGTCTATCGGTCACTGGGCCTGATTGAGGCAGGCTCTGCTCTGCCCGTGCCTGTCGGCACGTACTCCGCGATCGCCGCCATCGGCGTTATCGGAGCCGGTGCCGCTCCGATCTCAGTCTTTCATATGTTGATGCGGCAACTGGCCTCGGGCGGCAAGATGGTTTTCTCCTTCAATGATCATGCTTTGGAGGACCCCACAAACATCGGTGGCCTGTGCGAGTGGACGGACTGCGGCGCAGCACGGCTCCTGATCAAAAAGCGTGGGCCGCACTTGCCTGGAATCGACTTGAAGTCCACCGTCTACGTTATTGAAAGAACGTGATTTACACGACGCGCTTTGCACCATCTCCGACGGGCCCTCTGCATCTCGGGCACGCTTATTCCGCGTTGCTGGCCTTCGAGCGTGCGCAGGCCGCAGACGGTCAGTTCTTGGTACGGATTGAAGATATCGATCAAGGCCGCGCGCGACCGGAGTGGGAGGCGCTGATATTCGAGGATTTGTGCTGGCTGGGCCTGTCCTGGGCCACACCCATCATGCGCCAGTCCGAGCGCCTCGATGCTTACGCGCAAGCCCTTGAGAAAATGTGGTCAGAAGGCCTTTTGTATCAATGTGATTGCAATCGTCGCGACATAACCGAAGCGGTCGGTGCACCACAGGAAGGCGTGCCGATCCATGGCCCGGACGGTGTGATATATCCCGGCACCTGCCGCAACCTGCACCCGCGCTCTGGCCCTGTTCCGCAAAACGTCACTTTGCGCTTGGATATGCACAGCGCGCTGCGCCGCCTCACGGGTCCATTGATTTACACCGAAACCGGTATCGCACCGGGCGACGTCGATGTGCGCCGCACGCATCCGATTGAAACCATGGGCGATATCGTGCTGGCCCGGCGTGATATGGCAACGTCTTATCACCTGTCAGTCGTCGTGGATGACGCGGCTCAAATCATCACGGAGGTTGTCCGTGGTGCGGACTTGGCGGACGCCACCCGCATTCACGTCATCCTGCAAGCAGTGCTGGGCCTGCCCACGCCCGACTACCACCACCATCGGCTGATCCGTGACGTGAATGGCAAGCGATTGGCCAAACGGGACGATGCCCGCGCGATTGCCAAATACCGGAGCGAAGGGGCCAGTCCACAGGACATCCGCGTGCTGGTCGGGCTTTAGGCCGTGGTGCGCCTTACGCGACCGGCGACATCGTCTCGACTTCGGAACCGGTTGTGACATCCGTGTAAAAGCATGACACGCGACCTGTATGACAGGCCGGACCCGTCTGGCGCACTTTCATCAAAAGACAGTCGCGGTCACAATCCACCGACAGGCTGACCAGCTCTTGCAGGTGCCCCGATGTCTCGCCCTTGATCCAGAACGCCTGCCGCGAGCGGCTCCAATAGGTCACCTTGCCGGTGCGCAAGGTCCGCTCGATGGCTTCGGCATTCATCCAGGCCATCATCAACACATCGCCGGTCGTAATTTCCTGTGCGATGGCGGGAATGAGGCCCCGATCATCATATTTCAACGTGGCGGGATCGAACTTCACATCCTCTGACATGGCAAAACCTTTGCTTCTGGCCTCGACCTGACTATGTAAAGGCAAAGCTGTAATGACACCAGACCGGAGGGGCCATGCCCGCCGAAACAGACCTGATAAAATTATACTCCAACCGCATCCTTGGCTTGGCGGCGGATATTCCGCATCACAAGCGCCTTGATGCCGCGGATGCGACCGTCAAGAAACGTTCGCCCCTGTGCGGATCGACGGTCACGGTGGACGTGGCCGTCAAGGATGGCCGGGTCGCGGCGTTTGGTCAGGATGTGAAAGCCTGTGCACTGGGTCAGGCTGCGGCAGCGGTAACCGGCGGCGCAATCGTCGGACGCACCTTGGACGAGGCACGCGCGGCACGCGATGCGTTGCGCGCCATGCTCAAAGACGGCGGACCCGTTCCAAGCGCGCCCTTTGATGGTTTTGAAGTGTTGGAACCTGCGCGCGATTACAAGAACCGCCACGCCTCCATCCTGCTCAGCATCGAAGCCAGCGTGGAAGCAATGGAACAGGCGCTGCAATCGAACTGCGCCTAGACGAGCACACGCGTCGCGACGGCATCTGACTTGAGCCTTCACCATATTCCGGCAAAAAAAAGCGCCGCACATCCAATAGGATGGCGGCGCAGGGAAAAGCGTCTCTTGCTTGGGACGGATACCGCAAACCCCGAGGCAAACCGGGTCAGATCAGGCAGGCAGAGCCTGATCCAGATGCGCCAATGTGGGACGGGCGCGGGGCGGAATCTTGAGCAAGATCGCAGGCAGAACTCAGATCAATGACGGAAGGTGCAAACCAACCACCAGCATCACCATCAACGCGGCCGCCCCAAGCGCATCCTGAAGCAGGTGTGCTTCGGCACGGGTGGCGATATCCTTGATGTGGCGTAATGTGGTCATGTCGGCATCTCCGTCTTCGAGTTGCCTCTTTGTTCTCATATTATTAACCCTTCGTAAAGAACTTTTTGAGAACATTTGCGAACTTATGAGAACAAAATCGTTAACCCACTGAAATCAAACGGATCGCCTCATCCTGCCGCATGAGCCACAACAGAACACGCGCGGCCCGCCCGCGCGGTCTGTCCAGTGCCGGATCTTCGGCCAGCAATTTACGCGCATCGGATTGGGCAACGGCCATCAAAGCGCCTTGCCGTTCCATATCCGCAATCCGAAACCGAGGCACGCCGGATTGTGCAGTGCCAATAAGATCCCCGAACCCACGCATTTGCAAATCGGTTTCGGCGATACGAAACCCGTCTTCGGTCTCGCGCAGCACTTCTAGACGGCGCTGGCCTGTTTCGGAGAGCGGCGCCTGATACATCAGCAAACAGGTTGACGCGGCCGAGCCCCGGCCAACGCGGCCCCGCAATTGGTGAAGCTGCGCCAGCCCGAACGTCTCCGCCCGCTCGATCACCATGATTGTCGCATTTGGGACGTTGACGCCCACCTCGATCACCGTCGTGGCGACCAAAACCCCGGTCTTGCCGGATTGAAAGCGCGCCATCGCTGCGTCTTTCTCCGCTGGCGGCATCTGGCCGTGCACAAGACCCACGACACCTTCCCCCAAGGCTGCACGCAACCGTTTGAAGCGCTCTTCGGCGGCGGTCAGATCCACCGCTTCGCTTTCCTCGACCAGCGGGCAGACCCAGTAGCACTGCCGCCCCTCGGCCATGACGGCACGCAACCGTTCGATCACTTCATCCATCCGGCCAGTACTGACCAGTGCCGTTTTGATCGGTTTGCGCCCGGGCGGTTTTTCGTCCAGCACCGAAACATCCATATCGCCATATTGCGCCAGCGCCAGCGACCGCGGAATCGGCGTGGCAGTCATCACCAATACATCCGCTGCACTGCCTTTCTTGCCCAGTTCAAGCCGTTGGCGCACCCCGAACCTGTGCTGTTCGTCGATGATGGCAAGGCGCAAATCCGCGAAATGCACATCGGCCTGAAACACGGCATGGGTGCCCACAAGGATCTGAATGTCGCCGCGCTGCAACGCTTCGAGCTTGGCGCGCCGTTCCGCGCCCTTGTCGCGGCCCGTCAGAATCTCAAGGACGACACCGGCACTTTCGGCCAAGGGTTGCAAACCTTCCAGATGCTGGCGCGCGAGGATTTCGGTGGGCGCCATCATGACGCCCTGCCCACCTGCTTCGACGGCGATCAACAACGACATGAACGCCACGAGCGTTTTGCCGGATCCAACATCGCCTTGCAGCAATCGGTTCATGCGGACGTCTTGCGCCATATCCTGCGCGACCTCGGAAATTGAACGCTCTTGAGCACCCGTCAGCGCATAAGGCAACGCCGCACGCACGCGTGCCTGCAAGCGGCCATCGCCCACGCTTGCGCGGCCCGGAAACCGGCGTTCCGACGCCCGGGCCAGCGCAAGGGTCAGCTGATGCGCCATCAATTCGTCATAGGCCAGACGGGTGCGCGCGGCGCTGGTCGCCGAAAGATCTTCAAGCGATTTCGGCGTGTGCGCAGTTTGCATGGCGACTGCGAAATCAGGCCATTCCTCTTTGGTTTTCTGTCCGGAATCGATCCACTCGTCCAACGCAGGCAGCCGTTTCAACGCGGCGCGTGTGGCCTTGAACATCGTCTTTTGCGTGACGCCGGCGGTGAGGGGGTACACCGGCTCGAACGCCGGAATGTCAGAAATTTCTTCCTCGGGAATAATATATTCCGGGTGCACCATTTGAACCGTGCCGTCGAACATCTCGACTTTTCCAGACACCACCCGCGTACTGCCCTGCGGCAGAACACGTTGCAAATAGTCGCTTCGGCCATGGAAGAATACGATCTGAAAGCTGGTTTGGGCATCCTCAACATGAATGCGATAGGCCCCACCCCGATTGCGCGACGGATGATGTGCGCCGACCTTGACGATCACGGTCACTGTGGTGGGCAGGCCAACCCCATCGACCGTCTCCTGCAGCGCCCGGTCGATGCCAGTATGCGGCAAGGTAAAGAGCAGATCACGGGGTGCCACAATGCCCAGTTGCGCCATGTGCTGCGCCGTTTTGGGGCCGACGCCGCTCAACGTTTCAAGCTCTGCAAAGAGCGGAAACAGAACCTCCGGTCGGCTCATGATGACCCGATCAGCGCAAGCCAGCCATCTTCGTCCAGGATTTCGATCCCCAGCTCAATCGCCTTTTTGGCCTTGGATCCTGCGCCGGGCCCCGCAACCAGCAGATCGGTCTTGGCACTGACGGATCCCGACACCTTGGCACCCAACGCTTCGGCACGGGCCTTGGCTTCGGCGCGCGACATTTTTTCCAACGTACCGGTAAAAACGACCGTCTTGCCCGCCACAGGGCTGTGACTTGTATCCGGGCGCACCGCATCTTCGATCTCAAGCTCCGCGATCAAACGCTCGATACTGGCCCATTCCGCGTCTTGCTGAAATGTCGTCGCCAACGATTGCGCCATCACGGCACCGACGCCGTCGATACTGATCAGGTCGTCCCATGCCGCATTGCCCGGGGCCGCGTCACGCATGGCCTTACTGAAAGCAGCCCAGCTTTGGTAATGCAGGGCCAGAAGATTCGCAGCCGCCTCCCCGACATTGCGAATGCCCAAGGCAAATATCACACGATGGAGAGGGATTTTGCGACGCTCGTCAATCGCGTCAAAAAGGTTCGTTGCGGACTTTTCACCCCACCCTTCGCGGTTTTTAAGCTGCTGCAATCCAACGCCATAGCGCGCGCGCAGCGTAAAAATATCTGCCGGCTCCTTGATCCAGCCATCGGTATGGAATTGTTCGACCTGTTTGGCTCCAAGACCGTCGATGTCAAATGCAGAGCGGGACACAAAGTGTTTCAACTTTTCCACAGCTTGCGCCGGACAGATCAAACCGCCAGTGCAGCGCCGGACCGCGTCACCAGGCTCGCGAATCGCAGCGCTGCCGCATTCCGGGCAAACCTCCGCCATGGTGAATGGCACCGCATCGGAAGGGCGTTTCGCCAAAGCCACGTCCGCCACCTTGGGAATAACGTCGCCCGCGCGGTAGACTTGGACCCAATCGCCGACACGAATGTCCTTGCCGCCCCGTATCTCGGCGCCTTTGCTGTCGCGGCCAGCAATGTAATCCTCGTTATGCAGTGTCGCATTTGACACCACCACCCCCCCGACCGTCACCGGAGTGAGCCGCGCCACCGGGCTGAGTGCCCCGGTGCGCCCGACCTGGATGTCGATTGCTTCGAGATGTGTCCAGGCCAGTTCAGCCGGAAATTTATGGGCCGTCGCCCACCGCGGTGTGGTCGATCGAAAGCCGAGCCGCGATTGCAGCGCAAGATCGTTCACCTTGTAAACAACTCCGTCGATGTCATAGCCAAGGTCCGCACGCTTTTGTTCGATCACCCGGTACTGGGTAATCATATCGGCCGGGCTATCGCACAGTCGCGTCAGGGGATTGGTCTGAAACCCCAGCGCACTCAGTTTCTCGATGGCGCCGATTTGTGTATCTGACAAAGGCGTACTCAACGCGCCCCAAGCATAGGCGAAAAAGCGGAGTGGGCGCGCACGGGTGATATCGGAATCCAGTTGCCGCAAGGACCCTGCCGCCGCATTTCGGGGATTCGCAAACGTCTTGTCGCCCGCATCCGTTTGCCGTGCATTCAAGGCTTCGAAGTCGGAATGGGACATATAGACCTCCCCGCGGACCTCCAGTATATCCGGCGCGTCGGCTATTTTATGCGGGATATCATCAATCGTACGGGCGTTAGCGGTTACATTTTCGCCGACCGCACCATCCCCGCGCGTGGCCGCCTGCACCAATTGTCCCTGTTCGTATCGCAGCGACAAGGACAACCCGTCAATCTTGGGCTCCGCCGTATAACTCAGCGGCGCGTCCGCGCTCAGACCGAGATATTTGCGAATGCGTCCGTCAAATTCACCGACATCTTCATCGTCGAATACGTTCGACAGCGACAGCATTGCGACGGCATGCGTGACTTTGGTGAACCCGTCCGCCGGGCCTGCGCCAACCTGATCCGTCGGGCTGTCTTTACGTTTGAGGTGTGGAAAAAGAGCTTCGAGTTCCGTGTTCCGCCGCTTGAACGCGTCGTATTCCGCATCGGTCAGATCCGGCGCATCCTTGGTGTGGTAGGCGATGTTGGCCTCAGCCAATTTCGTGGCAAGATGCGCCATCTCCTTCTCTGCTTCGGTCTCGGTCAGAGTTTTGGGGTCGGGTCGTTCAGTCACGTCATACCTCACGTGCGGTTGCGTCACACAGATAAATCCGCCACCCGTCCGGGTCCAGCCTTTCTGTTTCTCAGCGACATTTGCATCGCTGCCAACGCATATATGCGTTTCATGACCCAGCCTAAACGACATTATTCGTTTGCGCTGTCACGCAAGACGTAAAAAAACCCAACGCACCGATGCGGTACGCTGGGTTCATTCAACTCTGTCGTCGTGGCTTATGCGCCGATGGCGAGCCGCTCGTCACCCTTGGACTGATGCGGTTCCGGATCACGCAAAACATAACCGCGCCCCCAGACAGTCTCGATATAGTTGTAACCGCCTGTCGCAGTGCTGAGCTTTTTACGCAGCTTGCAGATAAAGACATCGATAATCTTGAGCTCAGGCTCGTCCATGCCGCCATAGAGATGGTTCAGGAACATCTCTTTGGTGAGAGTCGTGCCCTTTCTCAGGCTCAACAGCTCGAACATCTGGTATTCTTTTCCGGTCAGATGCACCGTTTTGTTGTCAACGCTCACCGTTTTGGCATCAAGGTTAACGGAAACATCCCCTGTTTCAATCACAGATTGCGAATGGCCTTTGGATCTGCGGATAATCGCATGGATGCGGGCGACCAATTCTTCGCGGTGGAACGGTTTGGTCAGGTAGTCGTCCGCTCCGAAACCAAACCCCTTGATTTTGTTTTCTGTATCATCAGAGCCAGAAAGGATCAGGATCGGGGTTTCGATCCTTGCCAGCCGCAACTGGCGCAACACCTCGTGCCCGTTCATATCCGGCAGATCCAGATCAAGAAGGATAAGATCGTAATCATACAGCTTGGCAAGATCGATCCCCTCTTCTCCCAAATCTGTAGCATACACATTCAGATTGGCATGGGTCAGCATCAGTTCGATGCTTTTGGACGTTGTTGGATCGTCTTCTACAAGCAGCACTCGCATTCATCGGTCTCCGCGCTTGGGATGGTTAATGTTGACCTGAACGTGACGTCAAAAGGTTAACCACACGTTACCCTTGATCAGTTTGTACTCGAACAACCTAAAGTTGTCTATATTTTTGAATAGCTGTTGCCTTGAGCGCTTCTTCTCCGTGGGTTGAGACCGCTCGCACCCACTCTTCGAACTCTTCGGCGCTGATTCCGTAACGCGCCTGGGCACCTTCTTGCGATATCAAACCGTAGAGCACCCCCCGCACCACAGCCGCCTTGCGCGACGCGACCCAGCGCCGCGTTGTGGCTGGCGGCAAATCTGCTTGCGTCAATACCGTGCCGTCCGGCAGCGTGATTGCGCGGGGTCCGTCCACTTTTTTCAAGTACATCGCTATGCTCACGTCCATAATTTAAGCAGACCATGAGCAAACGCATTTAACGACGCGTTAAACGCGCCCTTGAGACTATTTCGCATTTTCATATATATGCGTTCAACTTGTTCCGGAGACACAGCATGCTCGACCAATCCGGCCCGCCCAATTCATTGGGCTTCGCCAAAGCCCCCGCCGACACCCGTGTCGTCGTTGCCATGTCCGGTGGTGTCGACAGCTCGGTCGTTGCTGCGGAACTGAAGTCGCAAGGTTATGATGTCGTTGGCGTGACACTCCAGCTTTATGATCACGGCGCGGCGCTTGCGAAAAAAGGCGCATGCTGTGCCGGTCGCGATATCCATGACGCTCGCCGGGTCGCCGAAGAAATGGGCTTTCCGCACTATGTACTCGACTACGAAAACGTGTTTCGCGACGCGGTGATCGACGAATTTGCCGACAGTTATCTGGGCGGCGCGACCCCTGTGCCCTGCATCCGCTGCAACGAGCGGGTTAAATTCAAGGATCTGTTGGAAACCGCCAAGGATCTAGAGGCGGATTGCATGGCGACGGGCCACTATATCCAGCGCAAAATGGGCGAAACCGGCGCGGAACTGCATTCTGCGGCCGATGCGGCTCGCGATCAAAGCTATTTCCTGTTCTCCACCACCGCCGAGCAACTCGACTATCTACGCTTTCCCTTGGGCCACTTGCCGTCCAAGGACGACACCCGCGCGCTGGCTAGCAAATACGGGTTGAGCGTCGCAGACAAGCCCGACAGTCAGGACATCTGTTTCGTACCGAACGGCGACTATGCCTCGGTCATCCGCAAGCTGCGCCCCGAAGCCACGGCACCCGGCGACATCGTCGATACCAACGGCCGTGTTCTGGCGCGTCATGACGGCGTGATCAATTACACGATCGGGCAGCGGCGCGGGCTGGGCATCGGCGGCCTTGCCGATCCGCTCTACGTGGTGAAACTGGATGCAGACGCCCGGCAAGTGGTTGTCGGACCGAAAGAAATGCTTGCCACGCGCACCGTGCCGATCCGCGAAGTCAACTGGCTCGGAGACGCCCCGTTTGACAGCCGCGCCGAATGGCATGTCGGCGTCAAGGTACGCTCGACGCGCCCACCGACCGAAGCCGTGATTCGTCCGCTCAGCGCGACCGAAGCGACGGTCGAACTGGTCTCGGCCGAAGCTGGTGTATCGCCGGGTCAGGCCTGCGTGTTCTACGACCGAGACACCAGCCGGATCTATGGCGGTGGATGGATCCACAGGGGCTGAGGCCTGCCAAAATGCGCCAATCCAGCATGTCATGCGCGCGCAGGCGCGCTCCGCCGGATCACGCCCGCGCTTGCCAGAGGACAGTCCCGTCGGTTATCTGAACGCACGTTCAAATTTCGGAAGGAACGCGGCAATGCAACTCAGCACAACCAAGGCAGTCATCACTGGCGGCGCATCCGGCCTCGGCGAGGCGACGGCAAGGCATTTCGCGTCGCACGGCGCACAGGTCACCCTGCTGGATCGCGACACAGAGCGCGGCACGATGGTGGCCCGCGAAATCGGCGGCCATTTTGCGCAAACCGATGTCTCGGATGAAGCCTCTGTGCAAGCTGCCATCACGCAGGCAGTTTCCGACATGGACGGGCTGAACGCGGCCGTGAATTGCGCGGGCATCGCGCTGGGGATCAAAACGCTTGGCCGCGACGGCGCGCACCCCCTGCCCGCCTTCCAGAAAACCGTGGACATCAACCTTGTCGGCAGTTTCAACGTCGCCCGCCTTGCAGCAGCAGCCATGGCTGACAATGGCCCGGAACCCGACGGCGCGCGCGGCGTGATCATCAATACCGCGTCCATCGCCGCCTTTGACGGACAGAAGGGTCAAGCCGCCTATGCAGCCTCCAAGGGCGGCATCGTGGGCATGACCCTGCCGATGGCGCGCGATCTGGCGTCGATCGGCGTGCGGGTCATGACCATCGCACCGGGCATTTTCCACACACCGATGCTGGCGGGGCTGCCCGAGGACATTCAGGCCGGTCTTGCCGCGGATGTCCCCAATCCGGCACGGCTTGGCGATCCGAATGAATATGCGCGACTTGCGGCTTTCATCGTCGAAATGGGATATCTGAATGGCGAAGTCATTCGTTTGGACGGTGCGTTACGGATGCGATAGTCTATTATTATTTCAAGGTTTTTCGAAAATGTGGCAAGGTCAGCTTCTTAACATCCACACAACACCCACGGCGCGTGCGCCTATGGTGGAACGCGCTGCTGCCACGCTGATACCGGGTGTCGGGATCGAGGGCGACCGCTATGCCAAAGGCATCGATACCGGCACCTATTCCGCTCAGCCCGATATCCGCGAAGTCACCCTGATCGAGGTGGAAACCCTCGAAGCACTCGCACGCGACCATGACATAACGCTGAGCCCGCAAGAACACAGGCGCAACCTTACCACCCGTGATGTGCCGCTGAACCACCTCGTGGGTCAACGGTTTTACGTAGGCGATGTTCTGTTGGAAGGCGGTCGGCTGAACTATCCCTGCCGCTATATCGACATGATCACCAAAAAGACGATCTGCGACCTGCTGGAACACCGCTCCGGCCTTAATTGCCGCATCATCGAGGGTGGCACGATCAAGCCCGGTGACCTGATCCGAGTGATTGAGCTTGGTGCGAGATTGTGAGTCAGGCCCGTGCTGTTACCTTCAAATTGGCCCAGATGGCTTTGAGTGGTGATCTTTTCAGCCGCACCATCGCTGGCGTCCAACGGTTGCGTGCACCGCCGGTTCCCGCGTGAGAAAGTTACAGGCAAAACCTAAAGGAAGGTGGCGCGACAGGTCTGATCAAACGGGTGACGAGCAGGACAAGTGTCGGGCTACACCTGCCACCGAGGCTCGCAATCCCGCTGTGTCGCGGTTCAGATGCCTGAACCATAGCAAAACTCGACCAATTGGCTTGATAACTGCGCTTAACCGCTGCAAAACTGGTAAATATTCTGCTTGGGGGCATGTTGGTTTAGGGTAGGTATATTTTGTGCAATATTGTTTTAATACTGACGCACGTTTAGCATCTTCGGTACCAGACGAGAACGCCCCGATAATCATCGTGGCGATTCCTACCCTGGACAGACCCGAATTTCTTTGGAACCTTCTGCTCGACTTGAAAAGACTGGATCACCCCTGCGGCACGGTCGTGCGGTTTCTTGTGGTAGACAATAGCCCCAACGGAGATTGGGAGGCACTCGTCACCGAAGCAGAGCGGAACACGGGACTTTCGCTGAACTACCGGCATGAACCGGAACGTGGACTCGCTCATGTACGGAACCGCTGCCTCGACGAGGCCGAGCGTCTGGCGGGCGATTACATGTTCTTTCTGGACGACGACCAGACCCCGGTTCCCGATGCGCTTGTGGCTAACTTCCGCGCGATGCGACTTCACAATGCACAGGTTGTCTTTGGCGCAGTTCGAGCACGCTATCTCACAGCGGTTCCGCGTTGGATGCGACGCAGCAGGGTACATGATGGTCCCGCCCATGACGAAGGAGAGTTGCTCGATTATGCTGACACATCCAATGTATTTTTCGATCTGTTTTTTTCGCGAAAGTTTGGAACTCGCTTCGACCTGGGGTTTAATTTTACCGGAGGAGAAGACACGCTATTCTTCCGAACAATAAATGCCAGTGGCGGTCGTATCGTTTATTGCGCTGACGCCCTCGTATATGAAAACATATCGGCCCCGCGCGCCACGCTGCGCTGGCTGATCAAGCGATGGCGCTGTACAGGGAACAACTGCGCACGCATTGACCTTGCGATGAGCGGCTCGACCCGCCGGGCAGCCCACCTTTTCGGCGGCTTGGCGCGCATAGCAGCCGGTTTCACTTTGGCAGTGCTCGCCGTTCCGGCGGCGCTTGCGGGGCATTTTGAACATTTCGCTGAATCCCGCATTCCCCAAGTAGATCTCTGATTTCGCTGTCTTGAACGTGATATTTTCTATATATATCATGGCGTTGGTTGCTGCGGAGGATGTGTTTCATGGATCACCCAGAGGGTGCGGGCTTGCAGCGGGCAGATCGTGTGGATTTTGACCCTCGCGTGCGGCTGGAATTCCGGGGCGCTCAGCTCAGTTCGGATGGCGGCCTTCTGGTGATGCGCGAGCTTGATGACGCGCTCGGTCTGTCCAATCTGGCGTCTGCTGCCCTGTGCGATAATCGCCGTGGCAAGAACACGATCCACCGGCTCGACGGGCTGTTTCGGCAATCGGTCTACGGCCGGTTGGCAGGATACGGGGACGTCAATGACGCCGACCGTCTCGCGCTCGATCCCGTGATGCGCCAGGTTGTCGGTGGCCGTGCCGTCGATGCGCATGCCGCATCCACGTCGCAGATGGGCCGGTTCGAGACCGAGGGACTGGCGACCGCAGAGAACCGGGCGGCTCTGTCTGA
>NZ_JAIMIA010000086.1 GCF_019966495.1 Tateyamaria pelophila
CCCGGCCCAGTTTGTATACGGGGGGGCGCAGCGCAGCATTTCGCTAGCGAAAGTGGATTTCGTGGGGGAGTCCACCCGGAATCCACTTCGCCCAGCGCCTGATATAAAGCGTATTAATTTCAGATATTTACGTATCGAGACAGGCCGCTCGGGGTGGATTCTTGACTAAACCAGTCAAGAATCCGGAGGTTTCTGTGAAGCGCGGAGCAGCGTTGACCAAAGCCATGACCTCTCCTGCGCATCACCGAAGCTGGATTGATCTAAACTGCGGTAAGGTTTGTGCTATGGGTAAAGTTAGGCAGCGACCATCTCAAGGAAGGTCTTTTTCGTCGTCTGGGTGCGGGATTGATAGATCGAATTCGCCATTTCAGCGTCATGCGTAATGGCTGGCATCGCTCCTTGTGGTCTGCAATGAACCCGCACGGCCGGTTTCCGGCTTTTGCTGACCAGTCGCGATAATACGGTCCGGGCCGCGACCAGCGGGCCAAACCTGTTCCACCAGAACTGGACTGTCTCGTGGCTAATCTCAATCCCGCGTTCATGCAGCAGATCGTCTACATTGCAGAGCCAGAGTGGAAGCCGCACGTACATAATTACCGCCCGGCGGATGAATTCGGGCGAGGTCTTGAAATGCACAAACGGGGCGGCGCTGGGTCATCCTGACAGTCTAGACGTCCGCCGAGCCGCTCAAGAGTTTTTGCTCTGACAATGCTCGCGGGGAGCAAACCGACGTGCAGCATGCCGATGCTGCATTACTCTGTCACCGATCCAAGAGTGACAATCAGATCATGTCGACCTTCCAGTATCGGCAAGGTCACGCCGTCTTTGCCGACGGACAGCTCGGTGCCATTCAGTTCTGCGCCCGTAACGCCATACCCCGTGCCATCGGGGTTAAAGATGGTGATCGCGATCCGCGTGCGGCGAAGGGTGATCGTCGCCGAAACCTTAGGCCAGGCTTTTGGAAAGCAGGGGTTCAGTAAAAGGTTTACTCCAGCCCGGTTCAGGCCCAGCAGTCCTTCGACACCTGCACGGTACATCCACCCGGCCGACCCGGTGTACCACGTCCACCCCCCCCCGTCCCTCGTGCGGTGCGGTTGAATAAACATCGGCGGCGAGCACATAGGGCTCTACCTTATAGCGGTCGGCGGCGTCCGGCGTCAGCGCGTGATTGATCGGATTAAGCATGGCGAAAAGCTGGCCTGCTGCATCTCCGTTCCCCAGTCTGGTTTGCGCCAGGATGGTCCACATCGCTGCATGGCTGTATTGGCCGCCATTCTCGCGCAGGCCGGGCGGATAGCCCTTGATATATCCCGGATCGACGGGGGCGCGATCGAACGGCGGCGTGAACAGCAGCGCTAGACCAAGATCGGGACGCACCAGATGTTCGGTCATTGACGCCATCGCGATCCGGGCGCGTTCCGGTTCGGCAGCCCCGGACAGCACAGCCCAGGATTGCGCAATACTGTCGATCTGGCATTCTTCGGATGCGGCAGATCCAAGGATGGTGCCGTCGTCAAAGGTGCCGCGCCGATACCACGCCCCGTCCCAACCCTGCGTTTCAATCGCCTCGCGCACGGCTCGCGCATGAAGTCGCCATCGCACAGCGCGCGCTGGATCACGGCTATCGGCCAGCGGCGCCATCATGTCGATCGTGGCTATCATCAACCAGCCAAGCCAGACGCTGGTGCCTGCCCCGCCCTCGCCGACGCGGTTCATCCCGTCATTCCAGTCGCCGGTACCGATCAGCGGCATCCCGTTTTCACCCGTCAGGTCAATGGCTTGATCCAGCCCACGCGCACAGTGTTCAAACAGGCTGGCGCTCGTCTCCGATACGGTCGGTTGAAAGAAATCGTCGTGCGCACCGGGCGGGACCGGTGGCCCCTGCAAAAACGGCAAATCCTCATCCAGAATGCCCTCATCCCCTGATACGGAAATATAGCGGGCCACGCCGTAGCCAAGCCAGACGCGGTCGTCCGAAATGCGGGTGCGCACCCCTTGCCCGGAATGCGGCAACCACCAGTGCTGCACGTCCCCTTCGGGGAACTGACGACTGGCGGCGCGCAACAGATGCGCCCGCGTCATATCGGGCCGACTAAAGGTCAGGGCCATGCCATCCTGCAACTGATCGCGAAATCCGTAGGCGCCGCTCGCCTGATAAAACCCGGCACGGGCCCAGATCCGGCAAGCCAGTGTCTGATACAGCAACCAGCCGTTTAGCATGATATCCATCGCCCTGTCGGGCGAGGTGACCTGCACCGTGGTCAGCAGGTCGGTCCAATGACGCTTCACCGCCTGCAAGGTCTCGTCAAGGTCGGCATCCCGCATCCGCTGGATCAGCGCGCTGGCAGCTGCTTCGCTGTCTGCCTGACCGATCTGAAAAACCACCTCGACCATTGCGCCAGGTCGCAGGGTCACCCGGCGCTGCAAGGCAGCGCAGGGATCGAGTGCGGGACCCGTGCGACCAGACAGCGGCCGCCCGTTGATCGCCGCCGGTGCTGCAAGAGTGCCACCAAGACCAATGAATTCCGCCCGATCCGCAGTCACGCTGCTGGTGCCAGCGCCAAGATCGGCAAATGCAACGCGGCCAGGAAAGGCTGTACTGAAGGTGTTCTGAGCCAGAATTGCCCCGGTAGCGGGATCTGGCTTCGTAATCACGTATGCTGATGTCGCACTGCGTGACGTGCCAAGCACCCATTCGGTATAGGCAGTGACCGACAGTTTGCGCACCATGAGGCTGGTGTTGCGCAAAGTCAGCCGGGAAATCTTGACAGACGCATCCAGAGGCACGAACTGCTCCATGCTGGCAGCGATGCCGTGGCTCTCATGCTCGAACAACGTGTAGCTAAAACCGTGACGTGCGATGTAGGTGCCGGGGCCCCTGATCGGCAGGGCGGTGGGTGTCCAGACCTGATTGGTGTCCAGATCCTGCAGATAGATCGCCTCACCCGCAGGGTCGGCAACGGGATCATTCGACCACGGCGTGATCTGATTTTCGCGGCTGTTTTCAGACCAGATATGGCCCGATCCTTCCGCAGACACCTGAAACCCGAAGTCCGGATTGGCGATAACGTTGATCCACGGCGCAGGCGTCGTCATCCCATCGCGCAGGACCGTCACATATTCACGCCCTTCATAGGCGAATCCGCCCGTGCCGTTGAAAAACTCCATCTCGGGCAGAACTGGAGTTGTTGGAGCTTGTGCCGCCACTTTTGGCCCGAGCATCACAGTTTCTTGCGGAATGGCCAAAACTGACAATTGCTGGCTGATGCTACCGCGTCCGGCCACAAGAACCAGTTGCGCCATCGACAAAAGCTGTTCTCGTGCGCCAGCGTTCAGAATATCAGATCGCAGAGTATAGATCGTGCCCTTGGCGGGCGCATGAATGCCGTTTGCTCGGGGTCGGGACTGCGCGGCCCGAACGGCGCTATCGATAGCGATCTGCAAGTCCTGAACATAGGATGACAACCTTTCGTTCAAGACCACCAGGTCCACGCCAAGCTGGCGCATCCCCCAGTATTCGTGTGCAGTAATAACTTGATTCAGAACGCCGATGTCCTGAGCGTCGTCGATCTGCAACAGCACGATCGGAAGGTCGCCAGAAATCCCCAATGCCCACAGCGCCGATTGCGGCGCTGTGCCCGCGATGATCTGCGCAGGCGAGGCACGCAGGCGCCCGTCACGGCGCATGACCATGCCGCCCAATGTCTGAAAATCGGCAGCGTCGGCATGGCTGATCCCAAGGTGGCGCAACTGCACCTGCGCTTGGGTCCATGACAAGGTCGCGGCCCGCGCAACTGCAGTGGGGTCGCGGTGCCTGTCGACAAGGTCAAGCAGGCCATCGGGCGTTTCTGCGACCATCGTCCAGAACGTAACACGAGTAACCCCGCCTGCCGGGATTGCAACGCGGCGGCGGATCGAAAAGATCGGATCGAGTACCGCGCCCGTCGTGCCGGAAAGCGGTGCGGTTGCCATTGCCGCCTGTTCGATACTGCAGCCGCGCCCGATGAATTTTGCCCGGTCCGTTTCAATCTCGATCGGACCGGTCTCTGATCCTTCCACGACCGCGATATGGGCCGCCCAAACCTCGGGATCGCTGGATGAGCGGCGACGCCGGGTGGCGATAATTACCCCAAGTTCAGGCAGATAATCGGTCACGACGAACATTTTGGAAAACGCCGGATGCGCCTGATCTGCCGACTGATGAGCCAGCGCCAGTTCGGCGTAAGAGGTTACATCTACCTCACGCCCGCGACGCCCGGTATTGGTCAACGTGACCCGCCGTGCCTCAGCATCGTCTTCGGCTGAAACGACTACTTCGGTCATCGTCGTCAGGTGCGGGGCCTGCCGTGTGAACGATGCCTGATGTTCGCTGAATACAGCGTGGTGGCGCGATGCGTCACTGTGCAACGGCTGCACCCCGGCAGACCACAGCAGATCGGTTGTCGTATCGCGCAGAAAGATGAACGACCCCAGCGCGGCCTTTGTCGGCTCTGACCGCCAGCGGGTGATGGCGAGATCGCGCCAGCGGCTGAAACCCTCGCCCGTCGCGGTCAACATCACCCCATAGTTGCCGTTCGACAGCAGATGCGCAGTCGGAACCGCCTCGGCTGGCGCGTCAAAGACCCGCATCATCGGCGTGTCGGTGATCTGCACCGCACCGACCAGCACATCCTTTGCCCGCGGCGGCGCGGCGGCCACGTCGCGCGGCACACGTTCATGCAGCAGCAAATCGACACTCTGGATCATAGGTTCGGCATGGAACCTGTCGCGCAGGCGACCCTGCTGCAAGGCGTTGGCGATGCTGGTGATCGTCATGCCTTGATGGTGCGCCATAAAACTACGCACCAGCGCGTGGTCCCGATTTTCCGGCAGGCGCGCAGGTGTGAAATCGACCGCTTCGTAAAACCCGAAACGACCTTGGGCACCAATGGATGCGAGCCGGTCATAGTTCTGCACAGCCGCCACCGGGTCGACCATCGCGGCCAACCCCGTGGCATAGGGTGCGATGACCCTGTTTTCGCTCAACCCCCGCTTGAGCCCCAGGCCCGGCACGCCGAAATTAGAATATTGATAGGTCATTTCCAGATCGCGGGCGTTGTAGGACGATTCCGAAATGCCCCACGGCACCCCGACGCTTGCGCCATAGGTTTGCTGACAGGCGACGACCAGCCGGTTTGTCTGTTCCAGCACGGACCCAGCCGGTGCGCGCATAACGAGGGACGGCATGAGATATTCAAACATGCTGCCCGACCATGAAATCAGCGCCGAACCGGATCCGATCGGCGTTGCGGATCGGCCCAGCCGGAACCAGTGGCGCGTGTCGACATCGCCCTTGGCGATGGCAAACAGGCTGGCTAGCCGCGCCTCGGACGCCAAAAGGTCATAGCAGTTGGTGTCAAGCCGGTTGGTGTTTAACGAAAACCCTATCGACAACAGCTTTTTGTCCGGTTCCAACAGGAAGCCGAAATCCATTTCTATTGCGATGGTATGCGCCATCGCCGCGACGTCACCAAGAAGCTGTGTGTCCGGCGATTGGTCTTGATCGGCAAGGTGGTCCTGAAGGCACTGGTGAATGGCGTCGGTCCAGAACGCGATGTCCGAATCCGGTTCGGCCAGCGTCAGGGCCATGTCGTGGGCAGCGGTCGCGTCAGACAGCATGTCAGCCAGTGCAAACGACGGGGCATGGGCGGCCGCAGCAAGGGTATCCAGTAACCGCCCCAGGTCGGCGCTGACCGACCCGTCCCTCAGCGCGTCTTGAGCAAGCCCGATGGTGTCTTGCAACGCCTGACGCATGGTGGCGGTTTCAACGGGAATCGATTTCCATTCACGGCACGCCTGCGCAACGGCAATTAGGTGTCCGGCCAGATTGCCGCTGTCCACCGTCGACACATACGCCGGTTCCAGCACGCGCAGATCGCGCGTGTCATGCCAGTTGTAAACGTGGCCACGGTAACGCGGCATCCGCAGGATCGTCTGCAACGTATCTTTCATCCGATGCAGTGCTGCCTGCTGTCCGATCCACGCCATGTCACGCGCCACGACCGTCGACAGCAGATAAAGGCCGATATTGGTCGGTGAGGTCCGGGTCGCGATGGCGGGCCTTGGGGTTTCCTGAAAGTTGTCGGGTGGAAGGAAATTTTCTCGTGCCGTCACGAAAGTCTCAAAATAACGCCATGTCTGGCGAGCGATCAGGCGCAACGCGCGCGCCTGATCGTTTGATATTTGCGGGACGGGTCTGGCGATCCGGCGCAGACTGATGAACCGGGCGACGGCCGGGGCAGAGATCCAGGCCAGTGCAAAGGGCACCAGCCAGAGGATCATGGCCGGGTTGATCACTGCAGCCACACCGCATGCACCCAGGCCAAGGATGACACCAGGGGCCATGCGCCAATATTGCAGGGCCACAGAGGGACGGGTGCTGCCCCCCGCATGGGCAGCCGTCACCCATTCCAACATATGCCGACGCGAAACGACAAGCCGCCAGATCGTGCGCAAGATGGCATCTGCCATTGATGCCGCAGTATTTGCCAGCAGGATCATCGACAGGGCAATCTGCCCAAGCGCGCTCAGCGTGTCGTTGCCCAGGGCGGCAAAGTGACTGCGGAGTGTCACGTCCGACTTGGCCGGCACGATCCCAAAGGGCAGCGGCAACAAGCGCGGCAGGGCCAGCAGGCCGACGATCGCCGTCGTCCAGATCGCGGCCGCGACCGGCGGCATCATCCAGCCGACAAACAGCGTCAGCATTGCCATCGGCGCCAACAGCGACCGGCGCAGATTATCGATCATCTTCCAACGGCCAAGCGCGGGCAGGCTGCCTTGATCCGCCCCCCCGAAACCAAAAATCCACGGAAAAAGCTGCCAGTCTCCCCGAACCCAACGGTGGTGGCGGCGGATATCCACGTCGTATCGAGTTGGAAAATCCTCGACGACTTCGATGTCGGACGCCAATGCGGCGCGTGCAAACACGCCTTCGAAAAGATCGTGGCTGAGCATGGTGTTTTCAGGAACGCGCCCTGCCAGCGCAGTTTGAAATGCATCAACATCGTATATGCCTTTGCCAGTAAAGGATCCTTCGCCGAAAAGATCTTGATAAAGGTCCGAGGTCGCAGCGACATAGGGGTCAATACCGCCGGGGCTGGAAAAGATGCGTTGATATATCGATCCCTCGTTCCCTGTGGGCAGGTCAGCGGTCACGCGCGGCTGGAGGACGCCGTAACCCTGTGTCACGCGTTGCGCCGTGCCGCCAAATAAGGGCCGGTTCAACGGGTGCGCCATCTTGCCAACCATCTGGCGCACCGTTCCATGCAGCAGGCGGGTGTCGGCATCCAGCGTGATGACATAGCGAATGTCCGGCGGCAGCGGGCTACTTTGGATGTCGAAACCGGTGTAGGTCGCGCCGCGCAAAAGTCGGTTCAACTCGGCCAGCTTGCCCCGCTTGCGTTCCCATCCCATCCAGACGCCTTGGCTTGGGTTCCACAAACGTCGCCTGTGCAGGAAAAAGAACAACGGACCCTGATCCGACGGATAGCGTTGGTTCAGGTCTGCAATCGATGCTACGGCAGCCGCAACAAGGGCGTCGTCCTCGGCTGTCGTCTGGCTTCCAGCATCTTTGGCGTCGGACAGGAGTACGTAATGCAGTGCGCCGCCCGTACTTGACAAATGATGCACCTCAAGCCGCTCGATCTGCGCCTCCAGATCTTCGGTATCATCCAAAAGCACGGGCACCGCAATCAGCGTGCGCAGGTCAGGTGGGATCCCTTTCGCCAGATCGAGACCGGGAAGGGCCATCGGGGCCACGGTCCTTGTGACGATCAGATTGACGATCGCCGTGCCGACATCGATCGCAATAGGCAGACCGGTGATCGCCAGCACAAGTAGCGCCACGACGCCTGCCCCCTCTGCCCCGACCAGCGCCAGCCCAAAGCCAAGGATTACCACCGACAAGGCGGCAATGGTTGCCAGATAACCCGGCAAGCCAAGGCGCCCAACCCACCGGAACATGCGCAGGCGCAGCGACGGCTTGAACTTCAACTTAGTTTCCAGCGCCGTACGTCCGGCACCGATGAACCAATACCCCGGCTCGCTGCTGTGCACAGTGTCGCCCTGAGCGGCGAGCGCAAGGCCCGCCTCAGCCACGTCGATTTCGGTGTGCTGCGACCCGCACGCGATGACCTCGATTGCGGTGCGATAGCGGTTGCGAGTGGCGAAATCCATCTCGGCAAAGGTCGGGCCGTTCCGCAGGTGCGCATCGACCAGACTGACCTCTTCAAAAAAATCTGCCCAGTCCATGTCGGACACCAGCCGCATCGAGGTGACGATGTTGCGCATCGTGACGTTTGATGCGGCCAGTTGCATTTGCGCGTTGGCGACAACCGCCTCGGTCGACGTGCCTTGCCTGCGCAGCCGGTCCTCCAGCCACGCAAAAAGGGGCGTCTGCGCCGGGTCAAAGCCGCGCAGGCGTTTGGCGATCTGGGCGGCAACAATCTCGGGCAAGGGGTCGATTTCGTAGGGGCCAACGGCAGTTTTCATCACTGAAAGCTGTGATTGGCCAAGCGTTTGTTCGGCGGCCATGACTTCTTTCACAATTGTATTGGCCTGTTGGCGTTGCGCCTGCCCCTCGCCGATCTGTAATGCCAGACGGCGCATGTTCTCAATCAGCACGATGCGCAGCGTGATCGCAACCGCCCACAACTCGCCGATCATAAGGGGCTGCACCTGTTGATAGGCGCGCACAAACCGGCCAAGCACCGGGCCCGAAATCAGGCTGTCGGTATGGGCAACATAGGCCCAGGCAATCCCCAGAACACGCGGGTAGCCGACAAACGGTCCGTCGGCCAGTTTTGGTAGCTGTTGGTAATAGCCCGGCGGCAAATCATCGCGAATCTGGCGCAACTGTTCTTCAACAAGGTGAAAGTTGTCCAACAACCACTCGGCAGCCGGGGTGATCGTCTGTCCGGCTTGCAGGGCTTGCGCGCAAGTCCGGTAAGCGCCAATCAAAACCTCGGCGTTATCCTTGACACGTGAATCCAAACGCGGCGTCTGACGCTCGGCGCCAGTGATGACATTCTGGGCCTCGGCCAAAGTCCGCGCGTGATGCTCAAGCCGTTCTGCGCCAAAAAGATCAGACCTGATTGGCGTCTCATCTTGCCACACTCCCATTGTATTTCGGCTGTGAATCCAAGACGAAACTCGGGAAACCCAGGTCGATATCTTTATAAAAATCAAAGATTTGGCACGGGTTCGCGCTTTTGCGTGATGGCGGTGCTTGCTGCGACACTCTGTTTGACGACGACGCCTGCGCTCCCCTCAGTCTTGCCCAGGTGACGCAGAGCGGGAACGCTATCATCCGCCTTTCCGCATAGCACATCGGCGCGAATACGGCGGGCCATCACAGCCCATTTTATTTCTATCTGGTCCCAATCCATTGATTCATCCTTTCGATTCATGACAGTGACGAGTGCGTTTTGGAGCCGTTCCATTGTATCGACGGGCGGGCCAGCGATGAGGTTCATTTGGCACTTCGGCGCGGACATCGGGCGGACCGTCAAGATGTGTGCCGGGCGGGCTCGCAAAATAAACCTGGGCGATCAGCACTATGGATTTTGCCGTTTCTCTCGGGTCTTGGCAAAGGTCGTGCGATTGACAGCGTTGGATTTATCCGCCCCGCCCTGACCGTCGCCTGACGCGCGTTTGAGGCCGCAAGCAAGCCGTCATGCGAACCGCAGTCGAACCGGGTGCCGGAAAACTGGAAGGCGGTCAACGGCACGGAACGGGTCGCAACTTCAATCGCATCAGTCAGTTGCAACTCTCCGCCAGCGCCATTCGCCGTGTGGCCCAGAACGTCAAAAATCATCGGCAACAGCAGATAGCGCCCCACTGCTGCAAGCGACGACGGCGCTTGGCCCTCCGGCGGCTTTTCGACAATGCCGGTCACCGGAATACAAACGTCGGTCGCAGAACCGCGCAAAGAGAATATCCCGTACTTATCGGTGTCCTGTTGCGGGACATTCATCGCGGCGATCATGTGTCCTGCCTGATAGTTCCTGGCCATCTCTGACAGGCAACTGCGGCCCATGATGACGTCATCGGGCAGAATGACGCCGAACGGTCCAGGAAGTGCCAGTCCCTTGCAACAAAGAATTGCATGGCCAAGGCCCAAGGCTTCTTCCTGCGCCACATATATGATCTCGGGAGACGATCCGGTACCACGCGTCCGGCCCGCCCTCTGGTTCGACGCGACTGCAGTATCGCCAAGAAATTCCCGGATCGCTGCTTTCGCTTCGTTCATGACCACGATGATCCGCTCGGCACCAGCGTCAATCGCCTCGTCGATCGCAAACGCGATGACCGGAAGATCATAGACCGGCAAAAGCTCCTTGGCAGTAACCCGCGTTGCCGGAAGCATGCGGGTGCCTTTCCCGGCAGCAGGAACGATGATTGTTCGGATGGACGTGTTTGAAAAACTCACAGACAATGCCTCTAGTTTTGATGCGGACGATGGAAAACGCGGCGTGCCAGCACAAAGTTCTCACGGCGATGCGTCACAACAAACAATTCTTGAACCGCTTTGCGGTTCAACGCAGACGACATGTCGAGCGCCTGTTTGCCATGCTACAATGTACTTAAACGCCTCAGCTATGCTCACTTGCCCCAAGAGCATGCGCAAATACTAGACCACAGACAGACCATACCAGCTAACCCAAATCAGTGACACCGACTTTTCTTTTTTGATGCGAACTCGGCGGAATATCGTGTGGTTCGCCGACCTATGACGCGCGTTGCAGGTTGCGGTCACGTGTCCGACCTGTTTGCGCGATATGTCTGACCGCTGTCGCTCTGGCCGTTCCGTCGCTTCCAGCCGTGATCGCAATCTTCTTGTTCTGGCACTCTGCAAATGCACAGAACCGTTCCGAAGAGCGTGTGCTGGAAGCGGCCCTTGGAGCGCCCTATCTTGACTATAGAGTACACGCACCGCGTTGGGTCGGGCGGCCGGGTACGACAGGCAAGGCGTAAGCGGTACTGGTGCGATTTGCGGCGTGGCCGCAGCCCGTCGCTACGGATAAATTTGAAAAAGGAGTTCCACCCCTGCGACCAACACTCACCCGACGCGGCCTGATGCTGTGCGCCTGTGCGGCTTCGGTCGCGGCCGCGATGCCCGGCGCTGCCACCTCAGTCATGGCCTTGTTCGCCGTCATATCTGTTCTGCTACGAGGCACGTCCGTGAGAGCGGCGACGTTTCCGGTAGCGAGGGCATGCCTTCGTTTTCGGCAGCCTGAATTGACGCATTTTCGCGTGCTCCTTGGTGCGCCGGCTTCGGGTCCAGCACATCCCTGTCGGACTGGGGCGTCCGGAGCCCAGAATAAAGATGTCGCAAATGCGCCTCGGAGACTCCGTCAGCCTCCATCACGAGACGCACCATCGGATCTGCCAGTATTTCCTCGAGAAAGAGGTCGGACAACGCCTGCCCCGTCAGCTTGTCCCTGGCGCGTGCGTGGTCGAGGTCGGCAAGGGAAACGGTCAGGGCCCGCGCAAGACCGGGATGCGATATCCGGGGATGAAGCTTCACCAGGACAGAGGCCTTCCAGGCTGCGGGATCCTTTTGATCCGGGGGTGAAGCCAACTCAGTTTCGATTTCGTACTCTCCCGCCGGGAGCGTCTCGTTGAAGCCCGGTACAGTGAACGGTCGAGAAAAGACCGCGATGGTCTTGCTCGTCAGGTCTTCCATCGGCGTATTCCTCCATGCTGATGCGGGTGGTTCGCGCCGCCTTTGAGAATGGGGCGTGTGTCTTGTGTACGTCTCAAGATGTCTTGGACTTCGCTAGCGCTTCCTTGCCGGCGGCATTGGACTCGTTCTGCTTGGCAGGGGTCTTCGCTGTTTCGGCAGGCCTCAGCTTCATTGCGGCCGCAGCCCGAGCGGTCAGGTCCTTGAAGGACATGTCATCGATCCTTTGATTGGCCGACGCCAACTCGTCGTCCATGTCAGACCGGGATGCTTAGCGCGATTATTGGTTACATGGGGATTGGCGACCCCGTTTACGATAGCGCATCGAAAAGAAAGCCAATGTGAGTCAGGCCAATTCATCCGCCCAGACCTTGAATTCCGTCAAAGTGTTCTGACCAAATGTCTGGGTCAGAGGTACGTCAGCGGCATCGCGGCCCCGCGCGATCAAGATTTTCGCAAACCGCGGCTTGTTATTCCGCGGGTCGAACATGTGCCATTCACCAGAAAGGAAGACCTCCATCCATGCGGCGAAGTCCCCGGGCGGATGAGGCAAAGGCTCACCGATGTCGCTCAGGTATCCGGTGCAGTAGCGGGCCGGAATATTCATGCAGCTACACAAGGCGATTGCGAAATGGGCAAAATCGCGGCAGACACCCTGTCGCTCGACCATTGTCTGCGAGGCGGTGCGCGTCGCTTTCGCCCACATGTAGTCGAAGCGGACATGCCCGTGCACGAAATCACAGATCGCCTGGACGCGTGACCACCCGGGTTCGGTGGTCTCAAAAAGACGCTACGCCTCCTCCGAAAGAAGATCGGTATCGCAATACCGGCTGCCCTGCAGAAACACGAGGGTCTCGAAAGGCAGATCCTGTACAGCGTGCTGCTGCGCGCCAGGGGACGCGGGATCGGGTCCGGCCATAGTCGCGGAAGATGCCATCCGTTGACAGCGCGAAGTCGCCCGCCGGAGCCATGAGGCGCGTGCACCAATTGCCGAAACCGTCCCGGTAGCTTTCGAGTGGCACGCTCGGCGATGTGACCAGATAGTCAGCGCGTTCCAGATCCCCGAAGCGCGAATAGTGCACGTTCAGCATCGCGATCAGCGGCGTCGGCTGCGGGAAGCTGTATCGCAGACGACACCCGATGCTGACGCGTATGCCGGCAATACGGCCGCGCATCGGCTTGTCACTTCTATCTTCCAAGAATGCACACCCCATCGGAGAGCTGGTAGCCTCGATTGCAACTCCACCGGTTGCCGGATCGGTCGAGATAAGCGTTCTCCGGCAGATCGATAGAGACGCAAGAACCGCTCAGCGGCTCGTACCCTCGGTCACAGCTCCAGCCAGGTCCATAGGATGCCTGGTCGAGAAACGCGTTGGCAGGCAAGACAATGGCGTCGCATCGGTCGTCGATCTTGACGAAGCCTCTCTCGCAAGCCCATACGGCGCCGTAGTCTGCGTTGGTCAGATATGCGTTCTCTGGCACGGCAATCGGCATGCATGTCCCTGCAAGGGCCTCATAGCCACGATCGCAGGTCCATCCCGTCCGCGAGTTGTCTTCTGTCAGGTAGGCAAGCTCGGGAAGAACGATGGGCACGCATGCCTCGTCCTCCTTCCGGAACCCGCGTTCGCATTCCCAATCGTCGCCGTAAGACCGGAGGAAGGCGTTGGCGGGCACCGGGATGGGATCGCAGGACGTTCCGCTCACTTCCTCATACCCACGGTCGCACTCCCACCCCGTCCCGTAGGAGCGCCCGGTTGGATAGGCATGCTCGGGGATATCGAGCGCGAGGCATTCGGCGCCCTCCACCCGGTAACCGAAATCGCAGACCCACCCGCTGCCATAGCTGCGCGGCTGAGCGTTCTGGGGCATCGGGCCTGTGCCATCCTGCGCCACAACAGGGAAGGCCATGGACGCTATCACACCAGCTATCACTGCCATCCTCGCGATCAGCCTCGCGAGGGGATGTCTCATCGCCGCTTGCTCCTTGGCGGACCAGATTCCGCCGGTTGCCGCGCGTGTCTTCGATAGCTCAAGCGTGAGCGTTCCGGTCAGCCGTCGGGTGCGTGCAGCCGGTGTTAGGGAGACCTTTGGATTCAGTCTCGATGGCATGCCTTCGTTCTCGGCCACCTGGATCGGGAAGTCCTGTGGGACGGTCGGGCGGGTGCTGCCAGTCATCGGAGGGACACCTTGTGCAAGGCCGCGGCCGCAAGCGCATGTTCCTTCTGCTGGTAGTCGCCGCAAAACTTGCCATCGACATTCACCTGCCAGATGCCGTTTCTTTCGCGCACCTGAACCCCGCCGCGCTGCGCTGGCCGGTCCGTGGAAGGACCCTGCTCTCCTCTGCTTCTCGGCGGCACGGGTTGCTTGTCGGTCACTTCCGGCTCCTTCCGTTTGGGCGCGCGCACTTCTCCGAGGAGCATTACGGCGCGGATGAACTATTCCGCATAGTCATCGGTTTAAAGGTGGTCGTTTTCGTGCCTGGACATGTGCATCGATGCCACGAACCGTTCCCGTAAATGGTCAATGAAACGCGGCTCCGTTCGGGCCATGAAGGCTCTCAGGGCCTGAAGCATCTTTTCATGGGCGGGACACGCCGTTCGAGTTTGGTTGTCTCGGGTGACACCGTTGGCGTGGCGCGGTTCATCCTTCGTCGAACGCGCTTTCTGCAGGCACCGGTGATCCATCGACATCGAGGGCTGCCAAGCAAGCTTGCGCGATATCTCGATTCGGGGCGTCAGTTCCCGGCATGGTCGCCCAGCCCGCCGTCATGAGCGCGTCGCGCCGCTGGTAGGTCGAGGCGGCCCGGATCGTGGCCAGCGTGTCCGCCCGTGCCGGGTCGGACCGCGCCATGTCGAGGCAAACCGGTACCATGGAGGCGACGACATCGTCTCGGGACATCGCCATCGCCCTGTCATTCGCGGTGCTGCCGGTCACCCAGCCGCCCCACGAAAATCCGACGACGCCGACGAAGACAGCGCCGATCACGGCACCATAGATACCGGGCTTGAGCCATTCGGGAGTTTTCATTTCAAGTCCTCCTGCGGAGAAAGCGCCGCATCGCTTTGATCTTTCTTGTTCTCGGTCGTGGCATGATCCCGGCTTAGCGCCTCTTTCAGGTCGTTTTCGGAAATCGCGCGCAACTCGGTGCGTCCGGCATGGTTGCCCCTGCCGCGCACCGTCAAGTAGGTCGCCGTCCGTCGGTAAGCTTCGAAGCTCAGCCCCTGGAGAAGCTCCTCTTCGACGAGAACTTCGTAGTCGCCTGCCGGTAAATCGCCCGGGTATCCTGACAAGGTGAACGGGTTCGAAAACGTCACCGTCGATCTGGTCGACCGCATGTTCATCCCTGGTCTCCGCTATGTTGGCAGGTCCATCGCTCACACCTGTCTGTAACCCCTTGGCTCCGGGGCCTGCACAGTCGGACGATTTTTACTTGTACGTCAGGATCATTCGACGGGCACTGACACATGTTAGTACGTGCCGCCGAGGCAACTGTGACCACCCGGAAGACAGCTAGCAGCACTGACCTGTGTAAGGGCACCGGAACCGACCCGCGCGTAGAATAGGCAAAATCCCGGAGTGTTGCGCCTGGCCTTATGCTTCGAACGCCTTCCTGCACAAAAGGCGGCCAAAAGCTCTCCCGAAGTCAAGGAAAGGAATGACGATGACCGGAGCCAATGTTCTCAACCCGCACCCACCAGAGTTCGAACGATTTCTTTATGCGCCTGTTGGTGAGGATCGGAACGGATATGTCGTGACGGTCCTCTCGACGCTTGCACGGCTCAACCTCGACCCATGGAAAGAGACGGCCGAACTTGTCACGCTGGGGCGGGAAACTGCACGCGAGCGGCTTGGAATTCTCCTTTCAAAGTTCCGGGACGTTCCAGCACTCGGAAGCGATCACGGAAAGGTTGCCCGCGAACTGAGCCTGCTGCTTCCCGAAAGTCCACCGATGAACTCTCTGAAGCGGGCGGCTTCTTCGGCCTCCGATGGCCGTTTGGGGTCCAGCGGCGCAATCTGGACGATATTCGCGCTCCTCTTTTTCCTGATGCAAATACTGTTCGTCGGCGGCTTGGGGTCAGGCGAATGACCTTTTCCGCACCGAGCGCGAAAACTCCCGACCATGCTGCACATAAGGCCGGTAACTTATCGCCCTCAGAACAGGCTAATCTCTGGAACATGGAGGAGCACTTCTGGACCAGCGGCGCGGACAACGCGCGCGCGACGACAGCGGCCAACGCGATCATGATCTTCCCATATCCGCCCGGTATCCTGCAGGGCGACCACATCGGGAACCATTTGGCGCAGAACACCGGCTGGCGTTCGGTCGGCATGGCCGAACGCAGGGCAATGCAGTCTGGTGACATCGCCATTCTCACCTACAGTGTCTCGGCAGAGAAAGCCGACGTGCCGATTTTCAAAGCGCTTTGTGCCTCCACATACCTTCACGATGAAGGCACATGGCTGCGGATATCCCACCAGCAAACGTCCCTCGCGTGACGTAACTCCAAGAAAGGGGTCATAGGTTCTATCTTGGCGCCTGCACGGTATTATTTCATTGCCTGTGCCGTTCCCCGACTCCGACCACCGTTTCAATCAACCCGCAGCCTACGCCGGACTAACCTGCGTCAGTGCGAAGGAGGCCGAACAACTTCTAAATAAGGTGTGCCCGCCGAATGTTTGGCAGCACTTATTTGTGAGTACGCGAGAAGCGTGTGGGCGTGCTGATCCCAAAAAGGCCTGCATGCCTGTGCGCTTCTTATTTCTCGGAAGGTCCATAATAAAGACAATCCCAATGACACCCAAACAGATCAAGACCGCCAAGAAGATGACATCCGTCAAAGCCGCGTTGGATAAGGCGCCCTCAGGTCCGAAGAAAGATCTGGCCCTGAAGCATTATCAGGCCGCCGAAAAGGCGCATACCGCCAAGAACGAGGCCGACACGAACAAGGAACTCGACGCGGCAACGCGCGCGCTTGCATGACGTCCGGCGTCTGACATGATGATCTGGGCTGTGTGATGGAGGGCAGCCCACTCATTTCAAGAGCGGTCCAGTCTGATCCAGATATGTAGCATCGAACTCGGCGAGTGTCACCAACCCTTGATAGTCGTGAAACGTGACATGGCTGTCCCGAAAGGTCACCAGCCCGCACTCGCGAAGCTGTCGCAGGACGCGGTTTACATGGACCGCACTGAGCCCCAGCGCATCTGCGAGGTGGTACTGTGTCAGCGGGCATTCGAACCCCTCTTTGCCTCCCATACCCACCAGCGCCAGCCTCGATCCCAACTCCAGCAGAAAATGTGCCATCCGGGCGTCCGCATCCCGCCTGCCGATCCCGACAAGATGTTCAACCACCATCGCCTCATCCCGTGACGCTGCCCACAGAATGGCCGTTGCGAGTCGCGGCGTCTGCGCGAATGCATCAAGAAGGTCGACCGTTAACACTTCGGCGGCCTCGATATCCACGATGGGCTCGAAGCTATGATCTGATGTGCGCAGAAGAACGCTCCGCAACCCCAGGAAATCCCCGGGCACCTGGAAATCAACGATCTGGCGCGTTCCATCCGGCTGGAGCTTGTAGGAACAGACCCAACCTTTCGACAGAATATAGGCCGCTTGCGCCGACTGGCCCTGATGCACCATATCGCGCCCCGCAACGAATGATCGGCGGCGCTGGTGCAGACGTTCGAGCGCGGCCAGCTCGACCTCTGACAAAGCGACGAACGCAGAGAGCTTTTGGGTGAGTGGGCTGTTCTCGATTGTCTTCACGGTCCCTCCCATCTCGTTATGTCGCTTGAGCAGGAATCCGCTTGGAAACTGCTCTCGATCAGTCCAGCATAGAACAATTCCTGCGAGAAGTACGCTTGCACCTGACTGGCACCTCTGCCCGGTTCAAGATGACTTAGAAGGAATTCCCAGATGTCCACGACAAGCGAGCACGCAGGTCAGGCCGCCCTTTCGATCTGTGAGGCGCTCCTGCTTGCCATGAACGATAGTGGGCTGCTGCCCGAGCACGAGATCTTGGGCGTTCTCCGCGATGCCGCGGCGACCCACGAAAACGCCATTGGGTCAGAGGTAGAAACGGAAAAGCACCGGGCCGTCGCAGACTTGATTAACACGATTATTTCCGGCGGGAACTCGGTGCGGCGGTCTTGAGCCGGTGCCGTTGCAACCGTCGATTTCTCCAAGGGCAAAGCACCGGTCAAAATCGGCGACAAGAAGAAGTAGTCATGGACTGTCCTGCTCGGCGTCGGCATGATCTATTCGCTGCAGCTGTTCGGCTTAGCTAACGAGGTTGTGCGCCGGAACGGAAAAACCATATTGTTTACAAATACTTCTGGATCGGCAGATGTCCAACCATCCATGACACCGCGCGTTTGGACCAGCCCGATTCTGGCTCTACAGCCATCACAGTCGTCTGGCCGACGCGCGCGACGGACCAGTGCAGAGACTGTCCGGTTTGAGTTACTTGGTATGCTTGTTCAGGCGAGGATAGCGTGTCGTACATCGCACGCAGTTCAGCTAGTAGTGGTGGCCCTTCAAACAGCAGCCCCAGTTCAGTATTGATATAAGCTGATCGTAAGTCAAAATTCAGCGACCCGACAATACCTTGCCGCCCATCAATCATAAAAACCTTGGAATGCACCACGTCACGCCTGCGGCCCACCAGCGCAGGTTTGGAAAACTCGAAAATGTCGGCCCCAGCAGCCAACATTGGGCTGCGAAAATGTCGATACGCTCCGTACACCGCGATCGAGTCCGTTGCTGACAAAGCGTTTGTGATCAGGGAGACTTTCACCCCGCGCGTCATCAAAGCGGTGAGACCTGTAATTCCAGCTGCGCCCGGCACAAAATATGGTGTAATCAATTGCACATCAGATTCTGCTGACTCCAGTATCGATGCGATGGCGGTGTCCATCCAAGGGGCAGTATGTAGATTATAGGCCTTGTCAGGCGGATCCGCGAGCAGTTGCACCTTGTCTGTCCAATAAAGGTGGTCGGTCAGAAAGCTGTCGGGCGGCCTTCCAATCTGAGTCTTCACAACAAACGCGCATGACGCGGCAGATCGAATATGCCGCGTCAGCCTGCTGCGAAAAGTGCGCGGGTTCGCGAGTAACGCGGGCCAAAGAGAAGCAATAGGTAAGGACAAGCCGAGGTTCCAATAGCTATCGAACACATCCGAAACCTCGGCCACCTTTGGACCTACCAACATCACATCTGCATCAACCGAGCTTCGGATGTCGTTGGCCGCACTGAAATAGGTATCGCCAATATTGCGGCCGCCAATAATCGCCAGCCGCCCGTCGGCAATCCACATCTTACCGTGCATGCGCCGGTTGAAGCGCGCCACCCCCAAAAGCATTTCGCCCATACGGCGCAATGCATGGCCACGATTGCGCGTAGGGTTAAACAGGCGCACCTCGATCAGCGGATGCTGCGTCAGAGCGAGAAACGTACGGTCAAAGCCTTGCACATTGACATCATCAAGCAGCAGACGGATGCGCACGCCCCGATCAGCGGCGGTCACAAGCGCGTCGATTAGCAACCACCCCGCGTTATCGGTACTCCAGATGTAATACATCAGATCCAGGCTGCGTCCTGCCCGCGTTGTGGTCTGCATTCGGGCGGCAAACGCATCGACGTTGTTCAAAAGTAGCATCAGCCCAGTCATTCCCGAATGCCTCTTTTCCAGCGGGCTTAGTAGGGTGCAGCGCGACAAACAAGATGAGAATCCAGCGTCAATCAGGATGAGAACGCGGGGGTTGGGCGTCGCAGGGAGGGCGTAGCCCGACTGGAGAGGCCCAACCCCCGCGTTTCGCCCAAATTGGGCGGGTCTGACGGT
>NZ_JAIMIA010000087.1 GCF_019966495.1 Tateyamaria pelophila
CCCAGCCAGATCGTTCCCAGACTGGCCGATCAGGGGCAATATCTGGCCTCGGAATCCAGCTTTTACCGCATCCTGCGCGCGCAGGGGCAGCAGCATCACCGTGGCCGGGCAAGGCGAGGCGTCCGACGCAAGCCGCCAACCAGTTTCAAGGCTGCCGGTCCCTGCGAGGTCTGGACTTGGGACATCACCTGGATGCCGGGGCCGGTCGCAGGCATGTTCTTCTACCTGTATCTGATCGTGGACATCTTCAGCCGCAAAATCGTCGGCTGGGAGGTCCATGAACGCGAGGCTGCGGAACTGGCCGCAACGCTGATCCAAAAAGCTGTTTGGGCGGAGGCCTGTGTCTCGCGCCCATCGGTCCTGCACGCCGACAACGGCAGCCCAATGAAGGGCGCGACGATGAAAACAACGCTGGAAAAGCTGGGCATCATGGCGTCCTACAGTCGCCCGCGCGTCAGTAACGACAATCCATTCTCCGAGGCGCTGTTTCGCACCTGCAAGTATCGCCCCGACTGGCCTAACAATGGTTTTGCAACGAAGGCCGATGCGCAGGCGTGGGTGAAATCTTTCGCCACCTGGTACAACACCGAACACCTCCACAGCGCGATCCGCTTCGTCACCCCCAACACGCGCCACGGTGGACAAGAACGTGATACCCTCGCAAACCGTGCCATTCTCTATGCAAATGCACGAGCGCAAAAACCAGAACGTTGGTCAGGAAAAACGCGCAACTGGCAACCCGCAGGACCTGTCTGGCTCAACCCAGAAAACGAAATCAGCGTCCCTGAAATCAGAGACGCCGCATGAAATCGGCGGACAACTTGTTTGACAAACACCGCAGCCTGTCTATCCTTGCCTTCCTGTGCGGAACCTTGAACTGTAGCAGCGTATTCGCGGATGGCTCATTCCAATACAGTTTCGACGCAGTAGGAGATACACGAACTGCTGAAGACGTTAGTCTGCGTCTGCGATGGAGCCCGGAGATTTCTACGGAGTCTGTTAAGGTAAGTTTGTCGTTAATAGATCAGTGGAACTATGATCCCAATGATGGGAAAGATAGCAGCGACTATCTCCACGGCACGTATCTCGGCGCCCAGCTTGACCTTGGAGACCCCGCTGAAGGCCTGTCTTTTTCTAGCCAATTAAGTGCCGGGCGGTATAAAGGATTGGACGCGCCGGAAACCAGTACAGGTCTCGCTGGCGCATTCAACACCAGATACAGCTTTCCATCCTCTGAGACTATACGCTTTGCCGCCCTCGCCGGAATTTCCGTGACCAGTAAGAATTACATAGGTCTTGAGGAGGTTACGGAGGAGAACGATGATGACGACCCCTTCGCAGATAGCGGGTGGACTGAAGTCTCCCTTGGCGGCGAGATATCGTACCAGAACTACAAGTTCTCATTAGCCGCAGTGACGGAGAGCCCCTACAAAGATGGTAGTAATCGACTCAGACAGCACGGGGCAGATCTTGAACTGTCCTACTACAGGCAAGAACAAGCAAATTCTGGTCAGATCAGTTTCCTATGGCCGACAAGCGCCTATGCAACTGTAGAATATCGGGAAATCGATTTTGGCTCCGATACTTCTTTAAGAAATGATCAAAACACCACGCTCAATCTTAGTTCATATTGGGAGTATGGCGCGACGCAGATCACGCTGGATTACGAATACTATTTCTACAACACTAGAAACCGTAGTTTTGGATTTGAGGATTATAAGGGATCATCACTTGACTTTAGCATCGGCTATTATGGCAATCCTTGGTCCGTTTATTTTTATGCATCCGCTAACAAGGAGAATGCAACGGGCTCGACGTCTGGCACAGATACCAGAGATTTAGATGCTTCTTTGTCATTTTTCTATGATCCTGGGAATATCCCAAAAATCGAAATGAACTTCTCGCACTATCAATTTGACGGTGACTACTCAGGAACACGCTTCGACACGCAGAAGCAGTCTATCAGCCTGGGCATTGACGTTCTGGATTTTCTGGATCGACCTAAGGAGAAAGATGCCAGCTTGTTTTTGTCTCTGAAGTTTGTCCGCGAGAAGACCTTCGACAGCTTTACTGATCCAACTTGGCGCACTGATGACAACGTTGTCATCGGCTTCGACTTTTCCCTGTTGTCTGTTTAGCAAACGCCTAGAGAAGGGCCGGTTCGGGCGTGTGGCCAGCCGCAAAGGACGGTAAGATCAGCCTCAGCTCGTCGCAGTTGACGATGCTCTTGGAGGGGATTGATTGTAAGCGGTGTCTGGACAGCACAGAGTTTTGTAAGCGCCGTGCTACCGCCCTCGTAGACGTTTGAAGTTTGTTATCTGAGAAGAGCCCATCCGAACAAGGAGGGTTCCGATGGATGATACAGTGCAAAATTACGTAACTTCTCACAGTGTCGAAGAAGGATACGCCGGGCGTATCGATGTTGTGACTGGGCCGAGTGGTCGGCGACGTTGGCCGGAACATGTGAAGGCTAAAATTGTTCTGGAAAGCTACCGCGAGGGTGTCTCGGTGGCGGATGTTGCGCGCAAGCATGGGGTCTCAGCGCCTCAACTCCATTCTTGGCGGCGTGCGGCGCGGGACGGTGTTCTTGCGATGCCGGATGACGACATGCTGGGTCTGGTACCGGTCGTCGTTGAGGCGGGTGGAGGGGATAGCGGGCACATGCCGCCTGACGCGCCCGGGACGATTGTTCTGGAGATCGGTGGTGTTCGGATGACCGAAGGAGGAGGCTCGACATCGAACACGACCAGCGGGGCAAATTCAGCCTCAGCTTCCGGCGCAGGCAAAATCAGCTCCCCATCCTTGGCCATCCGCCGCCATGCCGATAGGTGGTTCGGGCGCATGTCATACTTGCCCGCCACAATCTGCGCCTTCAGATCATCCGGCCATCGTCGATGCCCACTATCTGAGACTTCGACGCCCAGATCTTTGAGAAACTCTCGCGTAGTCTCCATGGAGAAACTCACTTCCTGCTATCCAACAGGCCTTGAGTCTCAAATCACGCCGAAATCAGGAAGGTGGGGTCCAGACACCGCATACGATTGATTGGCGCATGCCGACAAAGACGTGGCGGCCTCTCACTACCGGTAATTGATCAGCGAATATTCTACCGGCGCCGCAAAGAGCGCGGCCGACATAGGCGCCCCCGAAATCATCACCCTTGTGCCGCGCATCTACGCCAAGGACTATGATCTCTTTGGGTATTGAGCCTGGCCAGAGGCCATGATGTCGTCGATCATCCGCGTCAGGACCTTGTTTGCGTCAAATACGTCGCAAGCGATTTCGACGGCGGAGGCAGCATGCCGGGCCGGATCGCGGCGCACCGCTTCGATCCCTTCGACGGCACCTTCAAGATCATGAAAGGACAAAAGTCCCTCACCTACCGGAAGCCATGTCTCGAACCCGGTCGATTGCGTGACGACGGGCCGTCCGGTCGCCAGATAGCACGCGCTCCGCTCGCTGAACCATCCGGTCCGGGCCGTTACGTAGCCATGTTTCGCAACGGAGAACTCGGCCAGCGATTGCGCGAGGAAGTCCTCGTAGGACGCCGTTGAGCGCGTTGTCTCTGGTCCTGAGACAACCGTCCAGCCCTTTTCCCTCAGAACCGACACCGGCGCGGAACTCCCGCTGAGCGCAAGTGTCAGCTGCGCAGACGTGCGCTGCGGGAGGTCGACATACTCCCGGAACGAGGCGGATTTCATGCCGTATTCCACGCCATTCCATGTCTCGGTGCGGTAGCTGTCCCAGTTAAGGACACTGGTGAAGGTGCTGTCCTTCGGCAGATCGCGCGGACGCCAGTGATCGAGGGCGACAGGTTGCGGTGAGAAGATCCAAGGCAAGTCCGGCACGGTCAGGGTGGCGGTGCCATCGGCGATCCCGCTGCCAAAGGTAATGAACCTGTTGTGCTGTTCCACGAAGGACTGCCGTTCAGGCTCCTTCAGCATGCGGATCTGCTGAAAGGCGGGGTCGGTATCGAGATAGACGCGAATAGGTATATCGCGCAGCCACGGCCGGACCGGATTAACGCCGGAGACATTGAGCAGAATGTCTGCGTCTGCGATTTCCTCAGCGACCCTGTCGGCCAGCGGACCCAGCCATTCCTGTGCCGAAGCACGCCAGTATGCCCAAGCATCGCCGAATCCACTCCGCTTGAAGACCTCGGCCGCATACCGAAGCCCCGCTGCCGGGTCATCTGTCATGCGGCCGATGGAGGGATCGTAACAGGGATCGTCGAAATCATCGCTGTCCTCGAGAAAAATTACCTCGTACCCCAACGCCTGCAGCCCCAGCACATAGTTGAGGTGGTGCCACGTCATGCCGCCAAAAGGCAGACGTACAATATAGCCGAGAACAATGATCTTCCCGCGCACTGCCATCCTAGTGGCCTGTCGGAGACCTAGGCGTCCGGTCAAGCCGCAGCATCGCAACGCTCCAGCATCTCAGACAACACGCGGTCAGATGCGAAGTGGGTCTCCGCCACGTGGCGCGCAGCTTCGGAATGGGCTTCGTAGTCCATCTCCATGCGCTTGATCGCATCGCGTGCACCATTGAAGTCGGTAAAGGTCAAAACGCCGTTGCCAGTCGGGACGAAATCCTCAAAGCCTGTGCTCTGGACCACGACGGGACGGCCTGCCGCCAGGTAGCAGGCTGACCGGCAACTGAACCATCCGGAACGCCCGGTAACGTAGCCGCCTTTGGCCACGCTCCATTCGCCACGCGAGGAAGCGAGGAAATCGCGGTAACTGTCGAGATCCGCGCAAACATCGCTGGGGTCGAGCACGTCCCAGCCCTGACCGCGCAACCGAACTTTTGGTGATCGGCGCGTCTTACCTTCGTTTAAGGCAATCTGGAAAGCCAGTTCTGGTATAGCAGAGGGCAGCGAGATAAAGGCCTCGAACTGCTCATCCTTCTGGCCATAAATCACGCCCTCGTGCTCGATGTCCTTGTAACTCGTCCAGTTCATGACGGTCGTGTAACCAAAGCGCTCGGGGCTGCGCGCCCATTCGTCGAGCAAGATCGGTTGCCGCGTCGGGTGCCATTCGAATTCTGTTGGGGGTAGGTTCGACGTGCCGTTCGAAATGGCCTCGCCGAAAGAAAAGTGGACATCATGCTGACGCAAATTGCGCACCATGCTACCGTTGCCCTTCAGAATCTTCAGCTGAGTAAAAACCGGATCGCTGTCGATATATATGAGCTTCGCCGAGCGTCGATATTGGTTGGGATACTCGAGGCATCCCGATACGTTGAAGAGCAAATCGGCCGACTCGACAATCTCATGGCGCAGACTCTGCGCCATCCCGAACCATTGATCCTGATAAGGAAATCGATAGGCCCATCGATCGCCAAGGCCGAAGCGCTCCATGAGGCGGGACAGGTAGGAAACGTTGAATTCGCATCCCTTCGAGACACCGTCTTCGGCTGGGTTGAAAGGCCAGTTCCCGGTGTCCTCGAAATAGTAAACATCATGGCCAAGCCGGTGGAGGCCAACGACATACTGCAGATAGTCCCATGCCACACCGCCTAGTGGGTACTGCGCAATCAAGCCGCACACAATTATCCGCATAGACCCGTCCTTTTCATGGTCTTGCGCGTCTGATCAGTCAGTGCGCTCTGTAACACTATTTGGCGGCGTATCTGGTCGCAACCACCCCTCGATAGGACATCCTTCACGCACTCGTAATTCTTGGAAGAACGTTTGAATACCAATTCACAACATCCCGCGCGATCTTGTCGAGCGATGAGTATTCAGCTGACCAACCGAGAAACTCTCGTGCGCGCGTCGGATCGGCGACGAGGGCTGGTGGATCACCCGGGCGCCTTGGTCCGTTGATCACCTTTGGTTGCCGCCCGACTTCATGACCTACAGCATTGATGATTTCAAGGATTGAACTCCCTTGTCCGGTTCCGAGATTGCAGACTGCACTTTCGCCACCATCAAGAAGGCGTTTCAACGCCAAGATATGTGCACGTGCGAGATCTGTTACATGGATATAGTCGCGTACAGCTGTCCCATCGGGTGTGTCGTAGTCTGTTCCGTTTACGGTGATTGCTTCCCTTTGTCCCAAGGCCGCCTGTACGACGAGCGGGACCAGGTGTGGCTCGGGATCATGTAATTCGCCGATCTCTCCTTCCGGATCACAGCCTGCAGCGTTGAAATAACGCAATGCAATTGTTCGAATGTCTTTTGTTTCACCATACCACTGGGCACATTGCTCCATCATCACTTTTGAAGCGCCATATGGGTTTATTGGGGAGAGGGGCATATCTTCCGTAATTGGAGATGTTGCGGGATTTCCATAAGTGGCACAGGTCGATGATATGACAAGCGGTTCGATTCCAACTTCGGCCATCGCGTCTAGCAAGTTAAGAGACGCCGAAACGTTGTTTCGGAAATAGGCAGAAGGGTCGGACATGGACTCACCGACATAAGCATATGCTGCAAAATGCATCACAGCTTCGATGTCGAAGCCCTTTATCGTTGTGACCAAACGCGCTTGGTCTTCAAGAGGTGCTTCAACAAATGGCCCCCATTTTACGGCCCAACGATTGCCGCGCCGGAGATCATCGTAAACGACTGGTTCGTAGCCTTCTTGAGCAAGAGCCTTGCAGGCATGGCTGCCAACGAAGCCAGCGCCGCCAGTCACAAGAATGCGTTTGGTCATGGCGGGGATCCTATCCTGCAACCATAGAATAACGGGCGTTATCGGCTATCTGATAATCGGCAAGTTTATCGGACCGGATCAGTGCATCAAAATAACGAATAGTTCTGTCGAGGCCGTCACCAAGCATGACTTTAGGTTCCCAGCCGAGTTTTGATCTGGCCTCTGCGATGTCCGGCTTGCGGCGCGTGGGATCATCGGAAGGCAGCGGCTTGTATTCAATGCGAACCTGTGTGCCGATCTTGTTCCGGATCTCTTCAGCAAGTTCCATGATTGTCAGTTCGGTGGGGTTGCCCAAGTTTATTGGCCCAACACAATCAGGGCCAGCAAGGGAAAGTCGCATAAGCCCGTCGACAAGATCATCGACGAAACAGAAAGACCGCGTCTGTTTTCCGTCCCCGTAGATCGTCAGCGGCTCACCTAGAAGCGCCTGACGGATAAAGTTAGACACGACGCGTCCATCATAGGGGTCCATACGCGGACCATATGTATTGAAGATCCGGCAAACGCCAATTTCCAACCCGTGCGTGCGGTTGTAATCAAAAATTATGGTTTCTGCTGCACGTTTGCCTTCGTCGTAGCAGGCGCGAATGCCGATCGGGTTAACTGCACCGCGATAAGACTCGACTTGCGGGTGGATCTCTGGGTCACCATAGATTTCACTCGTTGAGCTATGAACGAGACGTGCATTGTTTTTGCGGGCCACCTCACAAGCATTGAAAGCACCCATGACGGAAGTTTTCATCGTATGAAGAGGGTCGGCTTGGTATCGTGGCGGAGACGCTGGACATGCCAGGTTCACGACAAGATCAGCGTTTATGTCATAAGGTATGATGACATCAGCTTCGACAAATTCAAACCGATTGCTGCGAAAAGCTTCCGGTAGATTTTCGAGTGACCCACTCATGAGGTTGTCGAGCCCAATGACGTGCCAGCCTTCTGAGATCAGGCGATCGGTAAGATGTGAACCCAGAAATCCAGCAGCGCCCGTTATCAGAGCTGTTTTGCCTTTTGATTGATGCATCAGAATTTTCCTTACGAAACTTGTGTACCAATCAGGCCGATCGCTGCAAGTTTTTTATGATTGGTTCATTTGCAAGAGCCTTGGAAACACCGATCCCGGTGAATGCCAAAAAGCCAGCCGAGAGGACTTCGTCTTCAGTGAATAGATTGCGCAAGTCTGCCATCAGTGGATGTGCCATGACACCGGCAAGACGCTGAAGATCAAGGTCACGGAACTCACGCCATTCGGTTAGAATTATTAAAGCATCTGTTCCTTTGGCAGCTTCATAGGGGGTCGTCTGCCATTCTACCTTTGGCATAAGGGCTTCGCCATATTTACGGCCCTGTGGATCATAGACGCAGACTTCAGCGCCAAGCTCGATCAGACGGGGCAATATTGTCAGTGACGGCGCATCCCGCATATCATCCGTATCAGCTTTAAATGTCGCTCCAAGTACCGCAATCCGCTTGCCGGAAACGCGTCCATCACAAAGCTCTAGAACTTTATCAACCATACGATTTTTGACGCTATCATTCGCGCTGATCACAGCTTCTACGATCGATTGTGGTTCTGCATATTGTTGACCCGTACGTGCTATGGCTATGGTATCCTTTGGGAAGCAAGACCCGCCATATCCTGGACCGGCACTAAGAAACTTGTCTCCGATACGCGAGTCACTGCCCATGCCGATGGCGAGCTGCTGCACGTCAGCACCCACACGCTCGCAGAGTGCTGCCATCTGGTTAATGAATGTTATCTTGGTGGCAAGGAACGCATTTGATGCGTATTTTATCAATTCGGCAGTCTCAAGGTTGGTTCTCTGTACGACATAACCGCGTTCGACAAGTGGCTGATAGATCCTCTCCATCACGTGCGCAGCACGATCGGACGTTACTCCATAGACAACCCGATCCGGTTGCATGAAATCTTTGATGGCCGCCCCTTCTTTTAAGAACTCTGGGTTTGAGACCATCTCGAAATCTAAAAGCGGGTTGGTTTTCCGGATAATTTTCTCAACAGTGCGGTTTGTTCCGACAGGAACCGTAGATTTTGTGACCACAACCGTAAAATCGTTGAGCGCATTGCCTAGTTCATTTGCGACGCCAGACACATAGCTTAAATCTGCTTGGCCGTCCTCACCGCTGGGAGTGCCGACGGCAATGAATACGGCTTCTGCATCTTGGACCGCTTCTTTAAGATTGGTTGAAAATTCAAGCCGTTGCGCGTTGATATTAGACAGCAGCAACTCCGCCAGACCGGGCTCATAAATTGGCACTTCGCCGTTTTGCAGACCAGAAATTTTAGTTTTATTTTGGTCGATGCAGATCACATGATGACCAAGTTCAGCAAGGCATGTCCCGGATACGAGGCCAACGTACCCAGTGCCAATCACAGCGATTTTCATTTTATTCCCGTAACTTCTCAAGCTGGTGGATGCGGTACATGAAGATATTGATAACTTTTGGTTATGCCACGCATAGCCCACAACCCAATCGATAAAAATAACTTATGCCAACCTAATCACATGAGCGCAATATGAGAGGGGGGGGGGGGATGTGATCATGAAATTATATTCTTCGAACGTGTCATATTCGCACCCCATTGATTAAGAAGTACGCAGACGGCCGAAGCTACGGCAACACTTTCACACCGTTCAGCTCGCGCTCGCTCATGGGGACCAGACCCAACCAGGCCGCAAAGTCACGTCCCGTTTTGAACTGCGCCATATCAGGTCCAAACGCCTCCACGGCGATGGCTGTCAGAGGCCCGACACCGGGCATGGTCTGCAGCTGGCGCGCCTGGTCCGATTGCGTGGCCAGTATCGAAAGTTTCTTGGTCCGTTCTGTGATACGCGCCGTTTTCTCTGCAATCTGCGCCAAGAGGTCGAGGCACTCCTCCCGGATCAACGCCGGCAAGCCAGAGGACGCAGAGCATCTTTGGAATTCCGAACTCAGCACGTTTTTGGCGAGGACCAACCGCGACACGCGCGCCATGGCACTCAACATGCGCTTGGTGCTCTTGCAGACGAACTGAGACTGCCTTTATCGCCCAGCAGGCATCGCGACATATCGATACCGGTCCTAAGCGCCGACCTCGCGTGCGGAACGTGGCTTGGCTTTCTCTACCAGGCGACCATCGCGTAGCTCAAGGATCCTGTCCGCGAATTTCAACGTTGCCGGCCGGTGAGCGATCAGCAAGACCGTCCGGTTGATCTTGTATTGCTGAAGCGCTTCGAACATTGCGGCTTCGGTCTCGACATCAAGCGACGAGCTTGGCTCGTCGAGGATGATGACCGGCGTATCGCGCAGCATCGCGCGCGCAAACGCGAGGCGTTGTTTCTGCCCGCCCGATAGCGTCGCGCCCTGTTCACCAATGATCGTGTCGTACCCGTGCGGCAGCTCGGTAATGAAAGAATGGGCTTGCGCGATCCGCGCGGCCGTTTCCACCTCCTCATCCGTCGCATCCGGCCGACCCAGCCGAATGTTTTCGCCAACCGAAAGCGGCAGCAGGAAAGCATCCTGCAAGACGACGGATAGCCCCTGTCTCAGATCGGCCAACGGTATGTCTCTCAAGTCTCTGCCATCAATAAGGATGCGTCCTTCCTTGGGGTCGAAAAGTCGCATGAGAAGATTGGCGAAGGTTGATTTTCCAACACCTGTCGGACCGACAAGCGCGACAGTTTCTCCCGCCGCCAGCGCCAAATCGACGTTCGACAAGAGGTCTGGGCCTCCGGGATAGGCGAAGCGCACGCCCTGCATCTCGATCGTGCGCCCCTGTCCGGCGGACGCCGAGGGCAGCCTTTCGGCTCCGGGGCGGTCGACAACGCCGGTCTCCCTGTCCAATATCTCGATTATCCGCCGTCCCTTGCCTGACGCCGTGCCATAGGCCGCCGCGATCGACGCAAGCGAGCCGACGGGACCGATGACCGCCTCGAGATATGCCAGCGCAACAAGGAGCGTTCCGATCGTGATGGTCCCATCCAACGCAAGGTATCCACCGACCACAAGACCGCCTGCCCGCCCGAGTGCATTTACGAGCCCAAGAAAAAAGTCGAACGAGAGCTGGACCGACGTCGCGCGCAGGACGGCCTGAACGGCTCGGCTGGTCCGCGCTCGGAAACGTCGGTCCAGTTCTCCTTCCTGAGCGAAGGCCTGAACGACCTGAATGGATGTGATCGACTGCTCGGCCGCGGCCATGACGTCGCCCAGCCGCTCCTGCTGTTCGTAGGACCTGTCAGTGATCGGCTTGCTGTAGTACCGGATCAACAACGGCACCGGGATGGCTGCAAGGAGCGCGACGACCGCCAGCGTGACCGACAGCGATGCCAGGACCCAGATCATCGCCACGAGCGTGCCGATCGCTGTGAGGCCGGGCATAAGCACCTGTGCGAGAAGGTCGGCTGTGAATCGAGTGTCATCCGTCAGCCGCTGGACGAGATCGCCGACGCGTTCCTTCGCATAGAAAACACGATCCATCGACTGAAGCTTTGCGAGCAGCGCGCTCGCCAGATCGAGGCGCATCAGGGTGCCGACGCGGGCCATTACGTAGTGCCGCGCCAGTCCCCCGAGGGAGCTCAGCCCATGAAGGGCAACGAAAGCGACGCTCAAAAATATCATCGGTTGAACGAAGTTTGGGGCATCGATTACAGGTTCCAGCCAGCCAAGAAGCCAGGGCAGTTCCTCCGAACCGAGGACATTGTCGACCGCAAGTTTCAGGGGCCAGGGCAGCGCGAGGGATACTAGGATTTGAAGACAGACGATCATCGAAAGTACGATGATCGCTCCTTTGTGGAGCACCATGGCACGTGTCGTGTGGCCGAGAACGGTGTTCATATGCTCTCGCCTCCCTTGTCGCCGACCGTCTGGAACCTGGAGAAATCCGCGAAACGCCCCTTCCTCGCGACAAGATCGGAGGGAGTGCCAAGCTCAACCAGCCGGCCCGCCTCGAGAAAGCCGACGCGATCCGCCGACTGGATCGTCGACATCCTGTGCGCAATGATCAGCGTCGTGCGTCCCACCATCAAACGCTCGGTCGCTTCCAGTATCGTCGCCTCGGTATCCGGGTCGACCGCAGAAGTCGGCTCGTCAAGGATCAGGATCGGCGCGTCCCGCGTCAGGGCACGGGCTATCGAAATCCTCTGGCGTTGACCGCCGGACAGTTCGACGCCACGCTCTCCCAGAGTGGTTTGGTAGCCATCGGGAAGCTTTTTGATGAACTCATCGGCATTGGCCGCCTTGGCCGCTGCCATCACCTCGTCAAGCGATGCCGTGGGACGACCGAAGGCGATATTTTCCGCGATCGTCAACGGCAGCAGGAACGGCTCCTGCAGGACAATGGAGATCCGGGAGCGAACGCTTTCGAGCGATACGTGCGGCAGGGGTTGGCCTTCAATCCGAACGCTGCCCGAATCCGGATCGAAGAAACGGGGAATAAGCCCTGCAAGAGTGGATTTTCCGGCGCCCGTCGGCCCCACGATGGCCAACGTCTCGCAGGCTTCGATGTTCAGGTCGATGTCGCGCAGCGTCGGACGCCCGGTCTCGTACTCGAAAGAAACACCATCGAATTCGATCCCGGGGCCCTTCGCGCTATGCAGTTGCAGGGCCGGGGCGCCTGGCACTTCGCGGATGATGGTTTCACTGTTGATGAGTTCGATAACACGATCCAGGCTGGCCTCGATGGTCTTTAGACCGCCATAGCTGGAAAGGAGCGCGTTTACTGCTCCTGTCAGGCTCTGCACATAGGCCATGAAAACCAGAAGGCTGCCCACCGTAAGGTTTTCGTCAAGGACTTCGAGCATTCCGAAATAAAGGACGAGGGCTGATCCACCGGACAGCGCGAGCCCGTTGACGAGCTTGTAGCCATCATTGGCGATCACGTGGCTTTGAGACGCCGAGACCAGACGATCCCCCAGGCGGTCGTAGACACGCGCGTTGCGGCGCGCCAAGCCGAAGACCTGGACCAGCGGTATATTGCTGAGGGTCTGCTGTGAAAAGCCAACAAGAGCGGCCTCGGCTTCCCGGATACCGCGCGCGCGCTCGCGGATTGGGTTGCCGAAATACTTCACGGACAACACGATTGCTGGCGCCAGCACGAAAATCAGGAGCGTCAGTCTGGGACTGATGGCGATGGCGGCCAAGCCCACGCCGATGATTGTAAGGAACTGTTGCGCAGGCGATACCAAAAGGTGCACCGAAAGGCTGTAGACGCACCAGCTGTCACCATTGATGCGGCTCAGAAGATCACCGGCACTTTTTCTTACGTGATCGAGAAGCGACATGCGTTGGGCGTGCGAGAACATGTCACCGGCCAGCGCATACAGCATCCGGTGTCCCGCCGCTGTCCACAGCCAGCTCAAAGCATTGCCAAGAAGGGTAGAGAGCATGACGATCGCGATCGTTCCGGCGCCGCAAAGCAGGACGGTCAGCGGTGCGTCGAGGTCCGAAATCCAGCCCCAGTTCGCCTGGCTCTCTGAAACCGGATCAACGAGGGCGACATCAACGAGAACCTTCAGTGGCCAGGGGGCGGCGATCGTCATCGCGCTGGCGCCCGCGGATCCCAACAGGATGAGGAACAGCGCGCGCCGTTCGGCGAGGATGTACGGAAGAACGCACCGGATCTTGCGCAGAAGACCTGCTTCTGGTTGTGCGCCGTTCAAAAGTCGCCATCCGACTGAGCTGGCACCGGGCTAACACCAAAGGATGCAAAACAGCAGTTGTGTTTTTGCAAGGTATCCGGTGCGCCCCTGCATCGACGGCCAACGCAGCGCATGAGGCTGGTCGTATTTTGGCGGCGCCGACTTCTCTGATTCATTGCGTCATCCACGATGCGTTGCGGGAGGCGGCGCCCTATCTGGACGCGGCTCTTCCGCCGGAGTTCCAAAACCTCGTTTACTTGGCGATTCTTAACCAAGCACCCTGAAATTGAAAGGATGCAGTTTCTGGAGCGACCGTCCATTCCTTAACTGCAAGAATCCTGGCCGTTCCCCCTCCGCGAGTGACCAGTTGTCGGAACCTGTTGTTTTTTTGTCGAAGCCAATGGCCTGCTCGATCAGGCGAAGTTTGCTCCGCATCGCCTTTTGTCAGTGTACCCATATACCAGCCTGCCAACGGAGATGCGGCTAGAGACCCCTGACAGAGCCTCACCCGCAGAGACGATCGAAGCTCGCTTGCTCGGCGAAGGTTCCGGCTGATCTCGCCGGATTCGTATCGCTTCGGTGTCAGCCCGAGGTAGGCCCCGGCACTCGAAGACCGCTTGAACCTATCGATATCGTCGAAGGCGGCAACGACAGCCATTGCGGTGATCGGGCCAACACCCGGCGCGGTCATCAGCAATCGCACCGTTTTATGGCTTTTGGCGATGACGCGGATCCGACTGTCCAAGGCTGCGATATGGGCCAGAATGTCGTGACGGGCCTTGATCAGGGCTTCGAAGATCGGAATGAGCTCCGGAGCGACAACCAGTTCCTTTGTGACGATCTCCTCGGCCCGCCGCTTGAACCCGCCGACACGTTTGCCGAACATGATGCCGAAGGTCTTCAGGAGACCCCTGATCTCGTTCTCGAGCCGGACGCGCATGACCGTTCAGGCAATCAACCCTTTGAGATATGCGCCATAGTGCGTTTTGGCAAAAAGCTCCGCTCGCGCCGCCAGTTGCGCATCATCGATCCAGTCTTGCTCGTGGGCAATCTCTTCGGGACAGCCGACTTGCTGGCCCTGCCTCTCTGACAGGGTGCGCACGAAGTTGCCCGCATCCAGCAAAGAGGCATGCGTGCCGGTGTCAAGCCAGGCATAGCCGCGCCCCATCTGCTGCACATTCAGCAGGCCATCAGCCAGATACATCTCAAGCAGTGCGGTGATCTCTAGCTCGCCGCGCGGCGACGGCTTGACCTGAGCGGCACGTTCAGGCGCACTGCCGTCAAGGAAATAAAGCCCCGTCACCGCATAGTTCGACGGCGGCACGGGCGGCTTTTCCACGATGCTTTTTACCGTGCCATCAGCGGCGAAATCCACCACGCCATAGCGTTCAGGGTCGGCCACGCGGTAACCGAAAACAGTGCCGCCGGCCTCGGCTGCATCCGCCGCCGCCAGCCGCTCCGGTAGGCCGTGGCCGAAAAAGATATTGTCCCCCAGCACCATCGCCGAGGGCGCGCCATCCAGAAAATCACGCGTCAACAGATAGGCCTGCGCCAGCCCGTCGGGGGCGGGCTGTTGGATATAGGTCAGGCGCAGTCCCCATTGGCTGCCATCGCCTAAGGTGCGCTGAAACTGCTCTTGATCCTGCGGCGTGGTGATCACGGCAATCTCGCGAATGCCGGCCAGCATCAGCACCGACAGCGGATAATAGATCATCGGCTTGTCATAGATCGGCAAGAGCTGTTTCGAGACGCCCATGGTGATCGGATACAGCCGTGTGCCCGAGCCGCCTGCCAGAATGATGCCTTTACGTTGTGTCATGCCAATACCTTGAGAATACGTGTGAGATCATCCTGCCAGGGCAGAGGGAGAATGCCGAAATCAATCTCTAAACTGCCGCAATCGAGTCTAGAATTGAGTGGGCGTTTGGCCGACGTCGGGTAGTTCGATGCGGGAATGCCGGTCACGGTCACGGCGCGCCCGGCCTGCTTAAATGTTTCGCGCGCTAAACAGTCCCATGACGTGGTGGGCGTCCCTGCATAATGATAGGTGCCGCCCCCTTGGCCAGCTTGCAGCCCATCCGCCATGGTTAACAGCGCCTGGGCAATGTCGCGCGCGGGTGTCGGCCCGCCGAACTGATCGTTGACGATGCTCAGCGCGTCGCGGGTCTCGGACAGGCGCAGCATGGTTTTGACAAAGTTGGCGCCATATTCGGAAAACACCCACGAGGTGCGCAGAATGGCATGCACGCCGCCCGCCGCGCGCACGGCGACCTCGCTTGCCAGCTTGGTGCGGCCATAGGCGTTTTGCGGATGTGTCGGGTCGGTTGGCTTGTGTGGGTCTTTGCCGGTTCCGGCAAAGACATAATCGGTCGAGACATGCAGGAACGGAATGCCCAGATCGGCGCAGGTCTGTGCCATCGCACCCGGCGCGTGGCCGTTGATGGTCAGGGCAAGGGATTCTTCGTCCTCGGCCCGGTCCACGGCCGTGTAGGCGGCGGCATTGATGACGGCCTTGGGGCGGTGTTGGCGGATCTGCGCGGCACAGGCCGTCGGGTCAGATAGGTCCGCCTGCGCGCGTGACAGCTGCACCATCCGGCGTGCGCCCTCCACATCTGCAAGGGACCGGGCGACTTGTCCGGTTTTTCCGAAGACGAGGATCATTTTGAGTTTTCCATGTCTTGTGGGTTTATGGGGTATGCGAACCGATCGAAATCGGCGGCATAGAGTGTGGTGATGGTGTTGAGGATGCTGGGTGTCAGCTTGACGGTGTCGGGTTGGGTGCCCAGCCTCTGGGAGAGCACGTTGGCGGGGGTGATCTGGTGCGGGCCATCTTGCGTGCCGACCTGCGCGTCAAGCCACTGGACGACGGCGTCCAGCCCGTCTTCGATGCGGAAGGTGGCAGTTGCCTGGGGCACGCACTTGGTCATCGGGCGCAGATGCCCGTGCAGGGTATAGGGATTCAGCGCCAGACTGCGCGGCACGGTTTCGATCCAGCGGTGAAAGGGCGGCTGCGCGGGCAGGGCCTTGTCCACGTCGCGCTTAAACAAGAACGCCGAGCGCAGGCGCGTGGCCGGGTGGCGGAGGGCCGCAAACATCCCGTCAAAGAGGCTGTCCGGCAGCAGATCGCGGCGCACTTCTTCGGGCATATGTTGCGGGGGCGAGAGGCTCCAGGCCGCGCCTGGTGTGCGCATGGCAAAGCTGCTGTCACGCATTCCCAGCGGGCCAAAGCGGGCTTCCAGATAGCGTTCGATCGCGGTGCCTGCACATTTGGGCACATGTGCGAAATAGAGCAGCTTTCCATTGGGCAGGCGGATTATTGACATGCTCAGCCAGCCCCCAACCGTGCGCCAACGCCGTCCCGGGTTTGCAAGGCGCGCCACCAGATCTCGTTGTCGAGATACCAGTCCACCGTGCGCTCAAGGCCTTGCTCGACGGTGACGGAGGGGTGCCAGCCCAACTCGTCGCGCATGCGGGTCGGGTCGATGGCATAGCGCGCGTCATGGCCGGGCCGGTCGGTGACAAAGGTGATCTGGTCGGCATAAGACCCGCTGGCCTTGGGCCGTTTGGCATCGAGGATCGCACACAGCGTCTGCACCAGTTGCAGGTTGGTGCGCTCGTTCTCGCCGCCGATATTATAGCTTTCGCCCAGGCGGCCCTTGTCCAGCACGCATAAAAGCGCGTCGGCGTGGTCCTCGACATAGAGCCAGTCGCGGATGTTGGAGCCATCGCCATAGATCGGCAGCGGCTTGCCTGCCAGTGCGTTGAGGATGATGACGGGGATCAGCTTTTCCGGGAAATGGTAGGGTCCGTAATTGTTCGAGCAGTTGGTCAGCACCACCGGCAGCCCGTAAGTATGGTGCCAGGCGCGCACGAGATGATCGGAGGCTGCTTTTGAGGCGGAATAGGGACTGCGCGGATCGTAGGGCGTGGTTTCGGAGAAGAGGCCCGTAGCGCCCAAGGATCCAAAGACCTCGTCGGTCGAGACATGGTGAAACCGGAACGTATCGGGCCGACCTTGGGTTTCCCAATGGCGGCGCGCGGCTTCCAGCAGGGTGTAGGTGCCCATGACGTTGGTGTCGATGAAAACGCCCGGCCCGTCGATGGAGCGGTCCACATGGGATTCTGCCGCCAGATGCAGGATCGCGTCTGGTGCGTGATTGGCCAGAACAGTATCTAATGCGCCGCGATCACGGATGTCGGCCCGCACAAAGCTATAGCTTGGGGCGTTTTCTACTGCGGCCACATTGTCGAGGCACGCGGCATAGGTCAGCGCGTCGAGGTTGACGATCTGGTGGCCGCGCCCGATGGCCAGCCGCACCACCGCTGAGCCGATAAAGCCGGCCCCGCCTGTCACCAATATCTTCATGTCGCAGCGTCCCACACGAACGGCGTGTCGAGGGCGGTAAAGTCTTGGGCGGCGGTGTCCTTGTCGGACAGGATCGGCGCGCCGGTCAGCGGCCAGTTGATGCCGCAGCTGTCCCAATGCACCGCGCCATCGCAGTCGGGCGCATAGATGTCGGTGCATTTATAGACGATCTCGACATCGTCGGTCAGCGTGACAAAGCCGTGCAGGAACCCGGCAGGGATCATCAACTGCTTGCCGTTCTCAAAGCTGAGTTCCAGCCCGAACCATTGCCCATAGGTTGGTGAAGCGGCCCGGGCGTCGACGGCCACATCCCACAGTCGGCCGCGTCCGCAGCGCACCAGCTTGGCCTGGGCATGGGGGGGCGATTGGTAGTGCAGCCCGCGCAGGGTGCCCCGCTTGGCGGACAGCGAATGGTTGTCTTGCACAAAGGTGTAGTCAAGGCCTGCATCGCGCATGCGCTGTACATTCCAGCTTTCGCAGAAAAAGCCGCGCGCGTCGCCAAAGCGGGCCGGGATCAGGATTTTCAGCCCCGCGAGGGGGGTGTCTTCGATCTGCATGTGTCCCTTTGTTGTCGCGGCGCGCATCTGGCCCCCGGCATGGCATTTTCGGGCCCGAATGACCACACAAAACCAGCGGCGAAATTGACAATGATCGGATTTGTGTGCACAGCGTGCGCGTACCGGGGACATGCGGACAGTGATTCCGGGGTAGCGCGGACAAGTTTTCCAATCTGGTTCGGATGGCGATTCCGGGGCATGCGGACAAGCTTGCCCGGGATTTGTTTTGGCTGCTGAGCAATCCCGCAACGGGTAGGTTTCCGCTCTTTCACTAGAGTGGGAAAACCCCAATGACGAGATTGCACATGAGGAAGATCAAAGAAGCCCTTCGGCTGCGCGCCAGCGGCCTGACGACACGGGAAGTAGGAGAGAGCATCGGCGTAGGCCGGACATCGGTCAGCGCGTACCTGAAGCGCGCCGAGCGGGCTGGCCTATCTTGGCCGCTGCCGGAAGATTTGACCGATGCGGCGCTGGAGGCGTTGCTGTTTCCAGCCCCGCCCGCAAATGCGGCGGCGGTGTACCCCCGGCCCGACTGGTCGCATACCGCCCCGGCACTCCGCCCAGACCGATCCGCTGGGTACTTGCCAGAGATCCCGAAGGCAAGCGGGACCCGCAGGCCTTCTTCAGCACCGATACAACACTCGATCCCGCTGACATAATCGCCCTGTTCGTTCGCCGCTGGCAGGTCGAGGTCACCTTCGCAGAAACCCGGGCACATCTCGGCGTCGAAACCCAACGGCAATGGTCCGACGAAGCAATCGCCCGAACAACGCCCACCTTGCTCGCTCTCTACAGTCTCATCTCGTTATGGGCCTGCGACCTGCTGAGCTCTGCCAGCACTCCCTATGCCGCAGCCTGGTATCGAAAGACTAACCTAACCTTCAGCGACGCTATCGCTTCTGTGCGTCGTGTTCTCTGGGTCGGAGACATTTTCCAACACTCACCTTAAAGCCGAGAACAGTAAAAAATCCCGCCCGACCGCATCGTGCGTATGGCAGAAGCACTATGCTTTGCCGCATAATGTCCAAAGTCGAGGTTAGAGTGTAGCGCGACAATCTGGATGCGAGGAGCGCGTCAATCAGGATGAGAATCCTTGGTCGCGACACTTGAGACGATGCCGTCGTTTTCTATCGCGATCAAGGGTTTTGTGTTTTTGATTGTCGCGGCGCGTCAATCAGCTTGGATGTTAGCCGGTGTCGCTCTTTGAGCTGGGCGCCCAGGCCCCTTTGCTTGTTCGGCGGC
>NZ_JAIMIA010000088.1 GCF_019966495.1 Tateyamaria pelophila
ACATCACGCAATTTCCTGTCGATGATCAAACTGGCATCCGTCAGGCTGTGGATCGAGTTTTATGAGTCCGCTGCCTAGTATTTTTCACAGCATCCCAAAGATCAAGCGCCTCGCGATTTGGACCTGCCGCAGTTTGATGCCGCTCCTTGGGTAGCATGTTATGTTACAAATGAAACTGATTATGAGTACCGGTTACTCGGGCAGATGAAGCGTACCCATGTCGTCAAGCGACTTGAAGCCCGGATAAATGGGTGTATTTGCACAACGGCGATCGCGATACGCGAAACATAGGAAAAGCAAAACGTGGTTAAAGCCTCCTCATTGAAGACTGTTATTATCCCTGCGGGGCGGGGCAACGCAGTAAGCAATGCTGGACCACACGCTCGCAGTTCAGATTTCACGATGATCTGCCTCGACGCATAGACGCCGGACGCACATGCATTTTTCGGATCAGGCAATTTACAAATATAAAATTTGGAAGCATCGAAAGTGTATGTCCCGCCAGTGAAAGGTCCGACTATTGGATATGCGGCCACAACTCCCCCCGCACCCATTCGATATCGACCCCTTACCCCCTCGGCGTGACTGGGCATCAATCGGGCCCACCCTGCCTGACTTGATATGCCTGCCAGCAAGCGTGCATTCTATTCAGCCAGACTTGTACGCTTGGAGCGCCTGAAGCAGCCTGCTGATAACCTGAATCGCCAGAGATTCCCCTAGCTTTGATTTTGTGATTCATCTTTCTTGGGAGGATGGATCATGTCAGCATCTTTGCCAAACGCGCTTCGTGCAAGATTTCAATGATATTATGAAGAAGGTTTAAGCGGGCGGGCGGCAGCGTTGCGTTTAAAGCTTGCGTCAGCCGCCGACGCTTGGTGGGGGCTTGGCTTCCGGCGGACCGATGAGGAGAGAGCTGCGCCCCAAGGTCGTCCGAAAGGTAATGGCAAGCAGGGCACTGCTGGTCCTTTTAGTCCTTTCTCCTGCCATCGTAAACTCAAAGCCCACCTGCGCGGTATCGGAGCGCATTCTTTGCTGCCATGAGCAACGCAATTGCAGAGATCTGCTCTCTGTGATCTTCGCGAGAGTGTTGGCAACTTTTTTAAGGCTGCTGGATATCTCGCAAGTCAATCAGAGAATGCTGTAGATCGGCCGGAATTGACGGTCGCACGCAGCGGGAAACGACAAAGACCCACGCCAATACCGGGCGGTGGGTAAAGTGATAGGAAGGTATTTTTAGCCTGCCAAAAACGATCTAAAAAATGCAATACGCATTTTGCTGGCGGACCGTAGAGGATTCGAACCTCTGGCCTCTGCCTTCGGAGGGCAGCGCTCTATCCAGCTGAGCTAACGGTCCATCTGGGGGCGGTATATCGGGGCCTTGTCCGGCCCGCAATTGCAAATCGTAACTATGGTGCGGGACGCCTGCCACTTACGGGACGTGTAGAAATCGCCTGTAAGGAGCACCTGTGGTGCACCCGACTTCCCTTCAGCCGAAAAGCTCATGGGCGAGTTCCAATGCATCAACAAGTGCATCCACCTCACCTTTGGTATTGTACATCCCAAAGGACGCACGACAGGTGGCATTCAAACCCATATGCTCCATCAAGGGCCCGACGCAATGTTGCCCGGCCCGTACCGCGACGCCCTTTTTGTCGAGAATGGTCGAAATATCATGGGCATGCCCTGCCCCGTCCAGTGTAAAGGAAAAGATCGCGCCCTTGTCAGCGGTCGTCCCTTGCACCTGCAACCAGTTCAGGCCACCGAGCCGTTCGACCGTATAATCGCGCAGACTGTTCTCATGGGCCGCAATCGCGGTCATGCCATGGCCCATCATATAATCCAGCGCCACACCCAGACCGATCGTCTGAACGATCCCGGGGGTGCCCGCCTCAATCTTCATCGGCGCATCATTATAGACCACACCGGCCTTGGTCACTTCCTTGATCATGTCACCGCCCCCCAGAAAGGGGCGCATTTCGGCCATCCGCTCGGATTTGACATAGATCGCGCCTGATCCGGACGGGCCGTAGAGTTTGTGACCCGTGATGGCAAAGAAATCTGCGTCGAGGTCCTGCACATCCACCGGCATGTGCACCGCCGACTGGCTGCCGTCCACAAGCACTGGTACACCGAGCGCATGAGCGCCTGCACAAATCGACTTCACGTCGACTTTGGTGCCCAGCACGTTGGACATATGGGTCACCGCGATCAGCTTGGTCCGGGGGGTGATTGCATCCAGAACGGCTTGCGGGTCCAGCGCACCGGTGCTGTCCACGTCCACCCATTTCAGGACCACGCCCTGCCGCTCGCGCAAAAAATGCCAAGGCACGATATTCGCGTGATGCTCCATCACCGACAGGATGATCTCGTCACCGGCTTCCATGCGGGGCATCGCCCAAGCATAAGCCACCATATTGATGCCCTCGGTGGTGCCGGAGTTAAAGATGATTTCGTCTTCGGAGCCTGCGTTGAGAAACCGTGCAACCTTGCCCCGCACGCTTTCGTAATTGTCAGTCGCAAGATTACTTAAGTAGTGCAAACCCCTGTGAACATTTGCATATTCATAACTGTAGGCGGTATTTATCGCATCAATCACCACCTGCGGCTTTTGCGCGGACGCCCCGTTGTCGAGGTAGACCAACGGTTTGCCATTCACCTCGCGTGACAGGATGGGGAAATCGGCCCGGATCGCCTCGACATCATACATTTGGCAGTCCTCCAACCGTCGCGCCCGTCAAGGTTACGAGCATCATCAATCCTATGAACAGCGCGGTCGAAACCGCGACCAATACACCGAACGCCTTTAGCAGCGACCCAAACCGCAACGCCGCGCTGATAAAGTTCAGCAAGAGCCAAAATCCCACAATCGCAACGGCCAAAGCAACCAACCCGCCCAGAAGAGGCACCGCCAAAGACAGCAACAAGACCCCTGCCTGAGCAACCGCACGCAAGGCCTGCAGCCAGGTCAACAGTGCCAGCATGTCCGTCAGCGCACCCTGTCCGCCCATCGCACGTCCCGCCCAAAAGAGGCCATGCACTGTCAAAAACAACCCGCCGGCGATGAGAACGAACAACATCAGCGGTCGGCTCATCAGCGCCAGCATCGGCATCGCCTCGATTGTCGCGGGATCGGTGGGCATCGGCGACAAGGCACTCGATGCGCCGGCCAGAAAGGCATTGATCGCCGAAACGGCGATCAGCGCCATGTAAAGCTCGGCCCGGCCAATCTGCCAGCCCATGATCTTTTGCGCCGCCCCTTGCGGGTCGCGCACGGTGTCGACAGCCATTTGTGCCCAGAAATTCATTCACCACGCTCCTGTGCGATACTGCCACTTATCCAAAACCAGAAAAAACATGCGCACCACAGCACCCCGACCGCCTGCAATTCTATGCCAGGCCCGACAAAACCTGCCGTGAGCCCATGCAACAAGATCAGCGGTGTAGAGGCCAAAAGTGCCCAGAACAATGCCAGACGCGCGCCATAAGCCGTGCCTTGCCCGCGCAAGATCCGGCCGACACCACGCGCCAACAGGGCAATCGTGTACAAAAGCAAGGGCGCGATAAACACCCATGCCATGAGCGTCGCGCCCATCAGCATGTTCAGCTCCTGCCCGGTCAGGTGGGCTTCGCGCGCCAGCCTCGGCAATTGCGCGATAAAGATCAGCACGCACGCCCCCATCAGATAGGCCAGCGCGCGGTCTTCTCTTGGTCCAAGCGCCAAAAGTCGCCGGACAACCCGACCCGGGCCGCGATAGGTCGCGACGATATTGCGGGTAATGGCCATCTTTAGCCCCGGTGCCGCTCCAACCAGCCTTCCAGCTGTTCGACCAATGCGCCCCGAAGCCCTTCATCTTCGATTTCCTCGACCGCTTCAGCCAGAAAGGCCAGCGTCAGCAAATCCGTGGCGATATCGGAAGGCAAGCCGCGCGAGCGCAGATAAAACAGCGCTTCTTCGTCAATCGCGCCGGAGGTGCTGCCGTGCGAACAGATCACGTCGTCGGCATAAATCTCCAACTCGGGCTTGGCGAGAAACTGGCTGTCTCCGTCCAGCAGGAGCGATTGGCTGATCTGATAACCATCGGTCTTTTGCGCCCCGGCCTTGACCAGAATCTTGCCCTGAAAGACGCCCACGGCTCCGTTGCGCAGCACCTTCTTGAACACCTGCCGACTTTCGCAGCGTTGCGCATCATGGGTGATGAACACGGTATCGTCGTGGTGAAAATCGCCGTCCCCGACGCATGCGCCGGCGACATGCGCGATGGCATCGTCGCCGGTCAACTCGATCACGCAATCATTGCGCGTCAGCCGCCCGTTCACAGTCAGTGTGAAAGATTTGAAAGTACTTTCCGTGCCCAGCCGGGCAAAGATATGGGTCGCCGCATGCCGTTCATGATCGCGCCCCTGCGCACGCACGTGGTGGAAGGCGGCTGTGTCGGCCACGTCCACTTCCATCACCTTGTTGAAACGCGCCGCCGCCGGACCGGTTTCAAGAACGGTCAAATCCGCGCCCGGATCCAGCTTGATCACATGGTGCAGGATCGCCTCCGAGGTTTCGATCCGGTGATTATACACCAGATTGATGGGTCGTGGTGCCTTACCAGTCACGTGGATCAGAATACCATCGGTGGCAAAGGCAGTATTCAGCGTTCCCAAAGGCCGCGCAACGGGCGTTTGCCCATTGGTTTCAAGTTGCCCGTAAAGGGACTTGGCCCAGTGAATATCGGTTTTGGCTTCGGCCAGGCGATCAATCTTCAGATAGTCCATCGCCAACGGATCAGAGGCTTCGGGGTCAAAAACGCCGTCATTGAATACAATCCGCAGCGCATCAATTTCCGAAAAGACCGGGGCTTCATCGCTGACGACCACGGCCGCCGCAGGTGTTTCGACCTGCGTCAGGAGATCGGGGCGGGTAAAGCGCCAGTATTCGTCACGCCGGGCCGGAAGGCCCATGGCGCGCAGCCGCGCAAGCGCGTCGGCCCGCGCCGCGTCCGCCCAACCGCCCTGCGGCAGATCAAGTGCTGCGATCCGCGCCTCTGTCGCGTCCAGTTTTTCTGCCGGGGCCGCCATTACGCCACCTCTGCGAGAATGTCGGTATAGCCGTTGTTTTCAACTTCCAGCGCCAGTTCGGGGCCACCGGTTTTCACGATCCGACCATCGGCCATGATATGCACCACATCGGGTCTGATATGATCCAGAAGCCGCTGGTAGTGCGTGATCACGAGAAAGCCACGACCCGCATTGCGCAGCGCATTCACGCCCTCGGCCACCAGCTTCATCGCATCCACATCAAGGCCCGAGTCCGTCTCGTCCAGAATGCACATCTTCGGCTCGAGCATGGCCATCTGCAAAATTTCATTACGTTTTTTCTCGCCGCCGGAGAAACCAACGTTGACGGGTCGTTTCAGCATGTCGGCGTCAATCTTCAGTTCCTTGGCGCGGGCGCGCACGACCTTCAGGAACTCGGCGGCGCTCATTTCCTCTTCGCCGCGTGCCTTGCGCTGCGCGTTCACAGCGGTGCGCAGGAACGTCATATTGCCAACACCGGGGATTTCAACCGGATACTGGAACGCCAGAAACAGGCCTGCGGCGGCCCGCTCCTCGGGCTCCATCTCCAGCAAATCTTGCCCTTCGAGCATCGCTGTGCCGCTGGTCACCTCGTAGCCGTCCTTCCCGGACAAAACGTAAGACAGTGTCGACTTGCCGGACCCGTTCGGGCCCATGATCGCGTGCACCTTGCCCGCTTCCACTTCAAGGTTCACACCTTTGAGGATTTCCTTGTCTTCTTCTTCAAGTTTGACGTGCAAATCTTTGATCGTGAGCATTTTTTCTTCCCTATTTCCGTACACCCAAGAGGGTGAGTTATCCCAAAACAACGGCGGTGCCCGATGCACTGACCATCAACATACTGTCGCCCACAACCTCATAGTCGAGGTCAATACCCACCACGGCATTGGCCCCGGCCTGGATGGCGCGGTCTTCCAATTCCTGCATCGCGGTGTCGCGCGCATCCTGCAACTTCGACTCGTAGGCCCCCGAACGCCCACCGATGATATCGGTGACGCCGGCAAAGAAATCACGTACCACATTGGCCCCCATGATCGCCTCGCCCACGACGATGCCGCGATACTCAGTAATCTTTCGGCCTTCGACGGAATTTGTGGTGGTCATAATCATTCTGCGTTCTCCTGCATGGCTTGCGCCCACGACGGCTGGATGGGTGATCCGACGCCAACCGCCAGCATCACCATCGTAAAGCAAATCCAAAGCGCACTCAGCGCGCCCGACCCGAGCGCCGCCGCAGCGAACATCCCGCCGAGAACCGTCATGGCACATGCCAAACCAGCTCGCTGTGAGCCATCCCCATCAAACGCCGTACGCTGTTTGATCTTCGATCGCTGAACAACTTGCATGGCCAAACCACTCATCGCTTCTGCGCCTGTGTCGCGGACGACGTTGATGGCACGTCGTCATTTTTCGACCCTGCCGTGATCCTTGTCATGATCAGGATCACCGCTGCAGCACCAAAAAACAATGCGCCTCCGATCGTGAAGGCAACCGCGAATGTCGGGGCCACCATCATGCTGAATACAAGCCCAAACAGACCGCCGCACTCATGCGCGTTGCCACGCTTGCGCCAGACCAGCGTGTCAAAACGCCAGCCGTGCCGTTGTTCTCACGCCGTGCCAAGGATCAGCCCACCGAGCCTTCCAAGGAGATTGCGACCAATTGCTGCGCTTCCATGGCGAATTCCATTGGCAAAGCCTGCAAGACGTCCTTGCAGAACCCGTTGACGACCAGCGCCACGGCTTCCTCTTCGTCCATGCCCCGCGAGCGGCAATAGAACAGCTGGTCATCATCCACCTTGGAGGTTGTCGCCTCGTGCTCGACCCGGCTCGAGTTGTTCTTGACCTCGATATACGGCACCGTATGCGCTCCACATTTGTCACCGATCAGCAAACTGTCACATTGGGTATAGTTGCGCGATTCCTTGGCCTTGGGGTGCATGGACACAAGGCCACGATAAGTATTTTGCGCCTTGCCGGCACTGATGCCCTTGGAGACGATCCGTGATTTGGTGTTCTTGCCCAAATGGATCATTTTGGTGCCGGTATCGGCCTGCTGCATATTGTTGGCGATGGCGATGGAGTAGAACTCGCCCTGACTGTCGTCCCCGCGCAAAATGCAGGACGGGTATTTCCATGTCACGGCACTGCCGGTTTCCACCTGCGTCCACATCACCTTGGCGCGGTCGCCGCGGCAATCGGCACGTTTGGTCACGAAGTTATAGATACCGCCCTTGCCGTTCTCGTCGCCGGGATACCAGTTCTGCACGGTGGAGTATTTCACCTCCGCGTCTTCCTCGATGATGATCTCGACCACGGCGGCGTGCAGTTGTGCGATGTCACGCTGGGGCGCGGTACACCCCTCAAGATAGGATACGTAAGATCCCTTGTCCGCAATGATCAGCGTCCGCTCAAACTGGCCGGTGTTCTCGGCGTTGATGCGGAAATAGGTCGACAATTCCATCGGGCAACGGACCCCCGGCGGAACATAAACAAAAGATCCATCCGAAAACACCGCCGAATTCAGCGTCGCATAATAGTTGTCAGACACCGGCACGACCGAGCCGAGGTATTTCTTGACCAGGTCGGGATGATCTTTGATCGCCTCGGAAATCGAACAAAAGATAACCCCGGCCTTGGCCAGTTCATCCTTGAACGTCGTGCCAACGGAAACGGAATCAAATACGGCGTCCACAGCCACCTTGCGCGGCGCGTCCGTCAGATCCTCAGCACCTTCAACACCGGCCAGGATCATCTGTTCCTTCAGCGGAATGCCAAGTTTCGCATAGGTTTCCAACAGCTTGGGATCGACCTCGTCCAGCGACTTGGGCTTGACCTCCATCGATTTGGGACGGGCATAGTAATACTGGTCCTGAAAGTCGATTTCGGGATAATCGACCATCGCCCATTTCGGCTCTTCCTTTTGCAGCCAGCGCTCGTAGGCGGCCAAACGCCACTCCAGCATCCATTCAGGTTCTTCGTTCTTTTCCGAGATCAGCTTGACGATATCCGGAGACAGACCCTTGGGCGCGTATTCCATTTCGATATCGGTCGACCACCCGTGTTTATAGGCGCCACCGACTTCACGTACAGCGTCGACAGTCTCTTGATCGACACCATCCTTGACCATTACATCGCCTACGACATTGTCCATATCCGTCATTCCTCTCGAAAAATCGCGGCTCAAGCCGCCCGCGCTTCGTGTTTCTTCAGTTTTTGCGCCCAAACTTCGGCAAAGCGCATGACATCGTCTTCCGTCGTCTCCAACCCCAAGGAAACCCGGACCGCATTGGCCGCAACGCCCCCCAAACCCATAGCCTCCAGAACGGTGCTGGACTTGACCTTGCCGGACGAGCAGGCAGACCCTGCCGAAATCGCAAACCCAGCCAGGTCCATCCGCATCACCTGCGTCTCGCCTTTCCATCCGGGTGTGGCGAAACAAGACGTGTTGGGAAGACGTCTTGAACCTTTCCCGACAAAAATAGTTGTATTTGACGCAGCCTCAAGGGCGTTTTCTAGAATATTTCTAAGTTTGGCAACCTCATCCCAACGCCCACCCGCCAAATCACGGGCGGTGGCCTCTGCTGCGGCCCCAAAACCGGCGATCCCTATGACATTTTCCGTACCCGAGCGGCGACCCATTTCCTGCCCCCCTCCAATGATCCGCGGCGCGACGTCCAAACCACGTTTCAAAACCAATGCGCCCACACCTTTGGGCCCGCCCAACTTGTGGGCCGAGATCAAACCCATGTCGCAGCCCAACCAGTCGAACCCGAAAGGCACCTTGCCAAATCCCTGCGTCAGATCGCTCAGCGCAAGCCGGTCCGGCACATCTTGTAGCACCCCGGTTTCGGAATTGGCCAATTGCAGAGCGCTCATATGCGGCTCCTCCGGCACAACCATTCCATCACTCGACACTGACAGCGACGGATCAATCCAGCTCAGGACGGCGTCATGCTCGATCGCTGCCCCGCGAAACCCCCGCCCGGCACAGGCCAAGGCGGCCGCTTCCGTTGCACTTGACGTGAATACGATATCCGCCCCCGCCGCCCCCAGCGCGTCCGAAATCTGTGCACGTGCACGCTCCACAATGGCCTTGGCAGCGCGTCCTTCGGCATGCACCGACGATGGATTTCCAACAACATCCATCGCCGCAAGCATCGCCGCACGCGCGGCCGCGCGCAGCGGCGTGGTCGCATTGTGATCCAGATAGATCCGGCTCATTGGATCCGGCCTTCATCTTGCCAGATAAACTCCGGGGGAGCGGCGCAGCCGCGGGGGCAGCGCCCCCTTCCACATTCACCCATCATCAACCACCGCAAACAAGTTTGGCACTGCTGGACAGGGTGCCAATTCATTCCCGATCACGTCCGACAACCTGGTCTGATGCAAAAACACATAGACATGCGCACTCAACCCCTCCCACAACCGATTGGTCAGCGACTGCGCCCGTGATCCCGATGCGCCACCGGAGGCCCCAGCCCCCTTGTGCATTGCATCGACCTTCTCATCGACAGCTGTCAAAATATCGGACACACGAATGTCCGAGGCCGACCGCGACAAACGGTAGCCACCACCCGGGCCCCGAACCGACGTGACCAGATCTGCCCTGCGCAATTTGACAAACAGCTGTTCAAGGTAAGGCAGCGAAATGTCCTGTCGCGTCGCAATATCCCCGAGGCTCACTAGGCTGCCGGCAGGCTGCAAGGCAATATCGCTCAAGGCGACCATCGCATATCTTCCCTTGGTCGAAAGTTTCATCGCAACACGCCCCCAATTGACGTCGCAGCCCAGACGCCATACATCCCTAGCCAAACAGGTGTCAGTACCTGATCAAACGAAACAGGCGGCAAGCCTGTCAAACACAACCTGACGCGCTCTTGCGACGCGTTATTTAGAACCGTTCTAAGGTATCCGATTAATTTCGTCAAGAATTCGGATCTGACAAAAATAAAAACGCGTGAGGACACACATACTTATGCCCGAGGTCATTTTTCCTGGACCCGAAGGCCGCCTCGAAGGCCGCTATCACCCACAAAAAGAACGTGACGCCCCGATCGCCATCGTGCTCCATCCCCACCCCCAGTTCGGTGGCACGATGAACCACAAGGTGGTGCACAGGTTGCATTATGCGTTCTACAACATGGGCTTTACCGTATTGCGGTTCAATTTCCGTGGGGTCGGGCGCAGCCAGGGTGAATACGATCAGGGTATCGGCGAGTTGTCGGATGCGGCCTCAGCGCTCGATTACCTCCAATCGATGAACAACAACTCCAAGCATTGCTGGGTTGCCGGGTTCTCCTTCGGAGCGTGGATCGGCATGCAGCTTTTGATGCGCCGCCCCGAGATCACGGGGTTCATCTCGGTCGCGCCGCCCGCAAACATGTATGACTTTTCGTTCCTGGCACCCTGCCCCTCGTCCGGTCTGGTGATCAACGGAACCGCCGACCGCGTTGCGCCGCCCGCCGATACCGAACTGTTGGTCAGCAAATTGCACGAGCAAAAGGGCATCACGATCACCCATACCCAGATCGAAGGGGCCGGACACTTCTTCGAAGAACCGTATATGGATACGCTGATCGAGCACACCAACGACTACGTCAAACGGCGCCTGACAGAGACCTCGCGCTGATGTCTGACTCCGTAGTCCTCGAGATGGCAAACAAGCTGGCCGAAGAATGCCTCGCCGTTCAAGGCGAGGTGGGCGATGACCGGTTGTTCATGAAGGTTGGCAATGTGCTCGGCGCATCGTCGCAAACCCTCGAAGAAGCGTTCCTGACGGCCGTGCGCACCCGCATGGCAAACGACGCCGCCCGGCGTTTTCTTGCGCAGAAACTCAAGGCGCATCGCGCGGCACAGCCTGATACGTGACACGGCTTGATCAACAGATCGCCTTTCTGAATGAGGCTGACAAACTCAAGTCCGTCTTGCGCGCCACGACACTCGCGGATGGCAGCCGCCGCGAAAACAGCGCAGAGCATTCCTGGCATCTGACACTCTATGCCCTGGTACTGGCCGATCAAGCCGGGCCGGATGTTGACATCAATCGCGTCCTGAAAATGCTCATACTGCACGACCTGGTCGAGATTGACGCGGGCGACAATCCCATTTTTGGCAACGTCGATGTGGCCGCAATGGCAGCCCAGGAAACGATCGCAGCGGATCGCATATTTGGCCTGCTGCCCGAAGATATCGCCGAAAACCTGCGCCCCATCTGGGAAGAGTTCGAAGCCGCCGAAACGTCCACAGCCCAATTCGCCAAGGCCCTTGACCGATTTCAGCCGCCCATGCTCAACCTCGCCTCCGGCGGTGGCAGTTGGACAGAATACGACGTGACCGAAGACATGATCGCCGCACGTGTCGGCACCAAGATCGAGCGCGGAGCGCCCGGACTGTGGCACTATGCCAAAGCCCGCATTTCGGCCTTTTTCGAACAGGCATAATCCCTGCCTGACGCCCGGCAAGCATCGCATACTACGATGCGTCAGGTGCCTATATTTTTAGCGTCTGATCCGTCTTTGCTCGGCCTGACCAATCCTTGCATAAGTTTTGGACAGTCAGATCCAACAAGTTTGGTATACCATCGCATACCACCTTCCCAAGCTGCCGTAGACAGGTTACAGCACGGGCAATTCCCAGCCGCAAACAAGGATCCCCGCATGACCAAAATCAAGGTGGAAAACCCCATTGTCGAAATGGACGGCGATGAAATGACCCGGATCATCTGGGATTTTATCAAGAAAAAACTCATAACTCCCTATCTCGACATCGATCTGCTTTACTACGATCTGAGCATGGAGTCGCGCGACGACACCAATGACCAGATCACCATTGATGCAGCCGAAAAAACCAAAGAAATCGGCGTCGCAGTCAAATGCGCCACAATCACGCCGGACGAGGCGCGGGTCGAAGAATTCGGGCTCAAGAAAATGTGGCGCAGCCCCAATGGCACGATCCGCAACATCTTGGGCGGCGTTGTGTTTCGGCAGCCGATCATCTGCAAGAACGTCCCGCGCCTCGTGCCGGGCTGGACCAAACCCATCGTGATCGGACGCCACGCCTTTGGCGATCAGTACAAAGCGACCGACATGAAATTCTCCGGTCCAGGCAAGCTGACGATGAAATTTGTCGGCGAAGACGGCACCGTCGATGAACGAGAGGTGTTCGACGCGCCCTCCTCCGGGGTCTTCATGGGGATGTATAATCTTGATGCCTCGATCCGAGACTTTGCACGCGCGTCGTTGAACTACGGACTGAACCTTGGCTGGCCGGTATACCTGTCGACCAAGAACACGATTTTGAAACAATATGACGGGCGTTTTCTCGAACTGTTTCAGGAAATCTTCGACGCAGAGTTCAAGGAGGCATTTGACGCCAAGGGCATCGAATATCAGCACCGGTTGATCGATGACATGGTCGCCTGCGCCATGAAATGGAACGGGGGATTTGTCTGGGCCTGCAAGAACTACGATGGCGACGTGCAATCCGATACCGTGGCACAGGGCTTTGGCTCGCTCGGCATGATGGCAAGCCAGTTGATGACCCCAGACGGAAAGATCGTGGAGGCCGAGGCCGCGCACGGAACCGTAACGCGCCACTACCGGCAACATCAAGCAGGTCAGGCAACATCAACCAACTCTATCGCGTCGATCTATGCTTGGACCGGAGGCTTGAAACACCGTGCCAAGCTGGATGACAATGCGGCGTTGATGAAATTTGTAACAACGTTAGAAAAGGTCGTTGTTGATACGGTCGAGTCAGGCTTCATGACCAAGGACCTCGCGCTGTTGGTGGGGCCGAACCAGCGATGGTTAACAACGATGGGGTTCCTGGAAAAGATCGATGAGAACCTGAACCGCGCCTTGCCGGGGTAACGCAGGCCATACATACATTCAGTGGACCCCGAGGCGGGGCTGCTGGGCCTCGGGCTCGCAGCCGTCAGTTACGTTCGATGCATTTGAAAAACGAACCGACGTAGACAACGCAGGCAAATCCGATGTGAGTGGTGGCTTTTGATTTGGATTTGCAGCGCGGACTGCTCAGGCGCGAGGGCCGGTGCGTCAAAAAAACCCGCACCCAGACCTGAATTTACGTGATTTCATGACCCGCGGTTGTGCGTTTTCGCGTACATCTTTGCAATCATCCCACTGGCCGTTTTTTCAAACAGACACGGGATAATGGCATGGATCAGGGCAGCCCCGCCTGCCAGAAACAAACGCAACGCGAACCCGCCCGCAAAGGCGGCGTGTTCAAGGTATGTTTCGTCTACGGTGCGCGGGTGAGAAAGAAAGACGCGATTGATCATGAAAAGCTCCTGTCGACCTGATCTCTAAATGCCCGACTTTCTTGCGTCTTTGTTCCCAAACCACTCGAATTCTGCGCATTGTTTTGTGATGATTTCTCAGATATTTCTCATATATGGAGAAAATTGACCAAATAGACAGCCGAATCCTCAACGAATTGCAACGTGATTCCGGCCAATCCCTGGAATCCCTAGGCGACAAGGTTGGGCTCAGCCGCAATGCCTGCTGGCGGCGCGTGCGCGCGCTGGACGAGGCCGGGATTATCACAGGCCGCGTTGCCCTGGTCGATCCGATGGCAGCAGATCTCGGGCTGATGGTCTTTATGCAAATCCGAACCCATAGCCATGATCCAGACTGGCAGGTCAGGTTCAACCGGGCCATGCGCACCATTCCCGGAATTCTCAGCGCTTATCGCATGACGGGCGATCTGGACTACCTGATCAGGGCGCGTGTAAAGGACATGGCGGGCTATGATGCCCTGTACCAACACCTCATCCATCAGGTTCCGATCGCGGACGTGGCCGCAAGCTTTGTGATGGAAGAGATCAAGGACAGCACCGCGCTGCCATTGTAAGGATCACAACCATGCCACTTCACTATTTGTACCTGGTAATTGCCGTTGCGGCAGAAACCGTTGGCACAACGGCATTGCAGGCCAGCAACCAGTTCACCAAATTCTGGCCTTCCGTGCTGGTCGTTGTGGCCTATGCTGTTGCTTTCTATTTTTTGGGGGTCGTTTTGAAATACATCCCCGTCGGCATCGCTTATGCGATCTGGTCAGGTTTGGGCATTGTCCTGATTGCCCTGATCGGCTTTGCGGTTTTTGGTCAACGGCTCGATGGTCCCGCTTTGTTGGGACTTGGAATGATCATTTCAGGAATAGTTGTCATACAGCTCTTCTCGAACGCCGCGACACACTAGCCCTTTCTTTCTGCGGCGCGGCAGGATATGCGCGCGGAAAATAAAGAGTGCGCGGTCATGCGCCCTACATGTTCAAAGAGGCATTTCATGGATCTGCGCAACATCGCTATCATCGCTCACGTCGACCACGGCAAAACGACGCTTGTGGACGAATTGCTCAAGCAATCGGGCACCTACCGCGAAAACCAGGCCACGACTGAACGGGCCATGGACAGCAACGATCTTGAGCGCGAGCGCGGGATCACCATTCTGGCCAAGGCGACATCGGTCGAATGGAAAGGTACGCGGATCAATATCGTTGATACCCCCGGCCACGCCGATTTCGGCGGCGAGGTTGAGCGGATCCTGTCGATGGTAGACGGCGTCGTGCTGCTTGTGGACGCCGCAGAAGGGCCAATGCCCCAGACAAAGTTCGTGACCTCGAAGGCACTTGCCTTGGGTCTGCGCCCGATTGTTGTGCTGAACAAGGTCGACAAACCCGACGCCGAACCCGACCGCGCCCTTGATGAGTGCTTTGACCTCTTTGCGAACCTTGGTGCAGATGACGAGCAACTGGATTTTCCCTCCATGTACGCCTCCGGCCGCAACGGCTGGGCCGATATGGAGTTGGACGGACCGCGCAAAGACTTGAGCGCGTTGTTTGACCTGGTCGTGAGCCACGTACCGGCACCCTCGCAGCTTGCCGCAATCGACGAGCCTTTCCGCATGCTGGCGACCACTCTCGGGGCAGACCCGTTCATCGGTCGTATCCTCACGGGTCGCGTCGAATCGGGCCGGTTGAAGGCAGGCGAAACAATCAAAGCTCTGTCGTTGGACGGCACATTGATCGAAAATTTCCGCTGTACTAAAATCCTTGCCTTCCGCGGCCTCGGCCAGCAACCCATCGAATATGCCGAAGCGGGCGATATCGTCTCGCTGGCGGGCATGTCCAAGGCGACCGTGGCGGACAGCATCGTCGCGCCGTCCGTCACCGAAGGGTTGCCAGCACAACCGATCGATCCGCCCACCATCACCGTCACTTTTGGGATCAACGATTCACCATTGGCAGGACGGGACGGCAAGAAAGTGCAATCGCGCGTCATCCGTGACCGGTTGATGAAAGAAGCCGAAAGCAATGTCGCGATCAAGATAAGCGACACCCCCGGTGGCGACGCCTTCGAAGTTGCAGGACGCGGCGAATTGCAAATGGGCGTTTTGATCGAAAATATGCGCCGCGAGGGGTTCGAGCTCAGTATCAGCCGTCCGCAGGTTCTGTTTCGGGACATCGACGGCGTGCGCCATGAACCCATCGAAGAAGCCACAATCGACGTGGACGATGAATATTCCGGAGCCGTGATCGAAAAAATCACCGGGGCACGCAAGGGCGAGTTGGTCGAGATGAAACCAGCCGGCGCAGGCAAGACCCGCATCGTGGCTCATGTGCCTTCGCGCGGATTGATTGGCTATCACGGCGAGTTTCTGACCGACACACGCGGCACCGGTGTTCTGAACCGGGTGTTCCACGAATGGGCCCCGCACAAAGGCCCCATTCCCGGGCGTCGCGCGGGTGTTCTGATTTCGATGGAAAACGGGCAGTCTGTTGCCTTTGCTTTATGGAACCTCGAAGAACGGGGGCGTATGTTCATCGGTTCTCAGGCGGACGTCTATACCGGCATGATCATCGGCGAGCACAGCCGTAACAATGATTTAGAAGTGAACCCGCTCAAAGGCAAGAAACTGACCAACGTCCGCGCTTCCGGAACAGACGAAGCCGTACGTTTGACGACGCCGATCACCATGTCACTCGAAGAGGCGATTGCCTATATCGACGATGACGAATTGGTGGAAGTGACGCCCAACGCAATCCGTCTGCGCAAACGCTATCTGGATCCCCATGAACGCAAACGCATGTCGCGCGCCTCTTGAGGTTTTTCAGTATTTGAACTGAATGGACTGGGGCCAAGCCCCCAGACCCCCGGGATATTTCAGGCCGAAAGAAATGTTATTCCGTCGTTTCGACGATCAACAATTCGCGCTCAGACGCGCCGCGGGCGTGTTCCAAGGCCGCCTGATAGGCGTCTGAGTGATAACATGCCTCGGCGGTCGCGACATCCGGGAACCGGGCAACCACATTGCGCGGGCGTTCTTTGCCCTCCAACTGAACAAAATGCCCTCCCCGCGCGATGAAATGGCCCCCGTGCGCGGCAATGGCTTGCGTGGCGCCTGCGGCATATTTCTTGTAGGCTTCCTCATCCGTAACGGTCACATGTGCGATCCAAAGTGCTGGCATTCGATTATCTCCTGACCACAATTGTGCGGCCTTGCTGCTAAAAGTCTCAATCCGCTCAAAGGATCATATCTGGCGACCTTTCGCCACCCATGCCCTGGAACTTCACTGGTTGAGAAGGCCGTTAACAAGAACAGGTGCATCCCGACAAAAAAAGGGCGCCATTGCAGCGCCCCTTATATTCCGTTTTGCTGCCGCAACAATTTGCGACCGGGTTCTTCATTTTACACTTCGAGTATGTCGTCTTCGCCAGATTTATCAGGCATTGGCGCATCGAAATCGAGCCCATGGGACGCGCGTATCTTATCTTCAATCTCATAGGCGATATGAGCGTTTTCCTTTAGAAAAGCCTTCGCGTTTTCGCGACCTTGCCCAACACGCTCATCGCCATAGCTGAACCAACTCCCTGATTTCTCAACGATGCCCGCCTTCACGCCCAGATCAAGAAGCTCACCCATCTTCGAGATGCCTTCACCGTACATGATGTCGAATTCAACTTGTTTGAATGGCGGGGCCACCTTGTTCTTGACGACCTTGACGCGGGTGGCATTTCCAACCACTTCGTCGCGATCCTTGAGCGACCCGATGCGGCGGATATCGAGGCGCACGGACGAATAGAACTTCAACGCGTTGCCTCCTGTTGTCGTTTCGGGTGAGCCGAACATGACGCCGATTTTCATCCGGATCTGGTTGATGAAAATGACCATGCAGTTCGACCGACTGATCGACCCCGTCAACTTGCGCATGGCCTGGCTCATCAAGCGCGCCTGAACGCCGACACTCGCATCGCCCATATCGCCCTCCAACTCGGATTTTGGCGTCAGTGCCGCCACCGAATCGACGACAACCATGTTCACGGCACCAGAGCGCACCAAAGTGTCGGTGATTTCCAAGGCCTGCTCGCCGTTGTCAGGTTGAGAGATCAGCAACTCATCAATGTCTACGCCAAGCTTTTTGGCGTATTGCGGATCCAGCGCGTGTTCCGCATCCACGAAAGCGCACACGCCGCCAGCCTTTTGTTGTTCGGCAACGCAATGCAGCGTCAGCGTCGTTTTACCCGACGATTCAGGACCATAGATCTCAATGATGCGGCCCATCGGCAGCCCACCAATGCCAAGCGCGATATCAAGACCCAATGACCCCGTCGAACTGGCCTTGATGTCCTGGATTGCGCCCTCGGTCCCCAGCTTCATGATGGAGCCTTTGCCGAATTGACGTTCGATCTGCGCCAGAGCACTGTCGAGCGCTTTTTGTTTGTCTGCCGATTTCTTGTTTGTCATGGTCAAAAGGTCTGCCGTTGCCATTGATTTTGTCCCTTGTGTCATACCCGTTGCGGGGCGGCAATCATTGCCGGAGCTGCTTCGATGTTCTTCTTGTGTTCCTTATGAGATCAAAAAGAGAACATTTCAATCTATTTCTATGCATCCATCTTTTGTGGCAGAGGGTTAAGGAGTGGTTTACGACTATGGCAACAGCTTCAATAAACGGGTAAAGCAGGCCAGATGTTGATCTTTTACAAAGCAAATCTGGCTTTTCTGTCTGTCCCGAAGACCGGGACGACTGCATATGAAACGGCGCTTCGGTCCCATGCGGATATGGTCATCTCCGAGCCCGCATTGCTCAAACATGCGCCAGTTTATCGGTATAATCGTTTTATCAGGCCTATGTTTCTAAATGTCTGTGACGTCGAACTCGAGCTTATGGCAGTCATGCGCGAACCGATAAGCTGGCTTGGGAGTTGGTGGCGCTATCGTCAACGTCCTTTCATGAAAGGCAAAGCCAACGCGACGCATGGCATCAGTTTCGATGACTTCGTTACCGCCTATATGAAAGGTCAGAAGCCCGATTTTGCTGATGTAGGCAGCCAGTTCAAGTTTTTGGAACGGCAACCAAACGGTACCGGGGTCACCCATCTTTTTCGCTACGAAGATCAACCCCGGCTACAAAGTTTTTTGTCAAACCGGCTTGGTATTGAGTTTGAACTCGAGCGGGAAAATGCCTCGCCGGACTTGGCCGTTTCCTTGTCGCTGGATGTGGAAAAACGGTTTCGCCGTAAGTTCGACCACGAATTCGCATTGTACGATGCAATACCGGCGGCTTGAACTCTGGCTCAATGAAGTTGTTTATGAACCGTTTCGGCGAGATCGTTGAGCGAAAACGGTTTGGGTAAGAACACTGAATTCGGAATTTTGTCCTGGTGATCGTTCAACTTGTCTTCGGTATATCCGGAAACAAAGACGACGCGCACTTGTGGCCTGTCCATGAGCGCTTCGCGGACCCAACTGGGCCCATCTTTGCCCGGCATGACGACATCCGTCACAAAGAGATCAACGTTCAGGCTGCGATCTTCGAGCGTTTTCAAAGCCGCTTCCGCCGAATCTGCTTCGAGAACTGTGTAGCCGCGCAACCGCAAGGCGCGACTGGCGAAGGCGCGCACCGGTGCTTCATCTTCAACCAGAAGAATGACACCATCGCCATGTTTTGGTTCGGCAATTTCCACAGTTTTCACGGGTTCGGCAACTTTAGGGGTCGTAGTCTCAAGAACCGGGAACATGATCGTGAACGTCGTGCCTTGGCAAACCACACTGTCGACGAAGATGAACCCGCCAGTCTGTTGATTGAGCAACCCCACGTCTGGAAATTCGGATTTGGCATGATCACGCATCCTGGCATTCCCATTTGATATAGGCCTT
>NZ_JAIMIA010000089.1 GCF_019966495.1 Tateyamaria pelophila
GCCACATACGTGCAAATCCGTTCCCGAAGGTCCAAAGAATATGGTTTGCCCATGATCCACCTCCCAACGGAAGTGAATCAGACAAAAAGCTTCCTGTGAATCCCTTTCGATTCAGATCAAACACAAAACGCTTTAGTCTTTCTGGTGTCTCGGCACGCCCCGCAGCCGGGGAAACCGGTTTTCGGCCCAGTCGACGACGATCATCAAGACAATGAGGGTCAACGTCAGAGCCAGTGCCGCAAGCCCAAAGCTGAGCCCAATCGCAATCCCGATCGCCGCAAGCGCCCAGACCAATGCGGCTGTGGTGACGCCCTGTACGCGTCCACCTTGCGAAAGGATGACGCCTCCGCCGAGAAAGCCCACCCCGGACACGATTGCGGACATCACCCGTGAGGGATCGCCGCTTGAATCGGTCGCTGCATTGCCGAGGTCAACCAGCATCGCTGTGGTGATAACGACAATCGTGCAGCTTCGGATGCCGACGGGCTTGCCGCGCAATTGCCGGTCAAGCCCGATAGCACCGCCGCAAATGACAGCAATGATCAGGTGGCTCATCGCGTCGGGAAAGAACCCGGTTGGAGAGAAGTTGGCAAGCATGTGGTCGCGTACTCCATCTTCTTCAGCTGCTTTCGCCTGTGCGCGTTCGGGCTTGATTGCGTTGTTTTTCTTGCAGGAAACGGCGTTTTCGTCAAACGAATTGAATGGTCTTGATGTGTTGGTCTCTCCACGATGAGTCCGGTTTCGCACCAATCCAGCAGATTCGCAAAACGCAGTGCAGGTCTTTGAACGGCAAAACGGGCTCTAATCTGCACCGCGTCTCTTGGGCTGTCAGCTGTCGCTGGGTGGAGGTGCATCCGGAGGAGGCATCGCGGACAGCGCCTTGAACCCGGATTGTGCCAACAGCATCATCCAAGTCACGAGCACAAATGCAGACGTCAGGACCGGCATCGCGATAGGGCCGAGGAAAATCGCGACCGACGCCCACAGCCATGTCGAAATGATTGCGCCAAAGATGGCGTACAAGACACTTTGCACGTTCGCGACCAGAAAGACCCCGCAAAGGGCCATGGCCGTCAGTGCCGCGTTGTATCCGAACAGTCCGTCCCGGATGGCACCTTCCGGGCCGCCCGAGATTACAGCCGTCAGCGCTGCCACGCCCGCTCCGATTAGCGCCATTGCTGCGCTGATGCGTGAGTTTATCGCGATCCCGAGAATGATCAGATAGCCTGTGATCCAGTTGTCCTGAAAGAAAATCTGACCGATGGCATTGCCGATCCCCATATACCACGTGGGCAGAGTATAGGCGATCGAGTCCGGGAAATCCTCGGGCGAGATGGGCTTGACGAGGGGGCCCGCGTCGAGGTTTTCGAATTTGAGAACGGCAAACAGGAACATCCAGCCCACCAGAACGAAGGGGCCGGTCAGCGCCGCCACCCTGAACGGGGCCAGCACCGTGGCCATGGCCTGCATGACGATGGTGGACAGGGCCGAGCCGAAAATGATGTAGACTGTCATCAGTGGCGCCGGCACTGCTCCTGTGCGAAAATCCGCGCTGGTGAAGGCCACGAGGCAGAGGGCAACCAGAGCGCCGTTAAAGCCGAACAGCCCGGCTTTGATCATCTCCCGGTCCGCTTTCAGCGCCAGCGCCGCAAGGGTGCTGGCTGCCACACCCAGAATGGCAATAGAGCCATAGATCCAAGAATTGTAGAACAAGGCGAACAGGATCACGGCACCGCTCAGGGCGTTGTTCTGAAATACGACCTGACCGATGCCGCGCAGCATCCAGTCGAAAATCCCCAACCAGGGATGATCCCGCAGATGCACGACATCCATCCGGCGGGCCTCCTAGAACAGGAAGTAGCGTTGCGCCAGCGGCAATTCCGCAGCCGGTTCGCAAGTGATCGCGACGCCGTCCACGCGCACTTCGTAGGTTTGCGGATCGACTTCCAGCTTTGGACAGGCGTCGTTGTGGATCATGTCCTTTTTCTTGACCGTCCGCGTGCCCTTGACGGCGACAAGTGCCTTTTTCAGGTTCAGTTTCTCACCGATCCCATCATCCAGCGATGCTTGCGAGACGAATGTCACCCCGGTCGAGGAAAGAGCACCGCCCAATGCGCCGAACATGGGGCGATAGTGGACAGGTTGCGGCGTGGAAATCGATGCATTCGTGTCGCCCATAGGCGCCGTGGCGATCATGCCGCCCAACAGGACAAGCGACGGTTTGGCGCCGAACATCTTGGGATCCCACAACACCAGATCTGCGCGCTTGCCAACGGTGACCGACCCGATCTCATGGGCAAAGCCATGCGTGATCGCGGGGTTGATGGTATATTTTGCTATGTAGCGCTTGGCCCGGAAGTTATCGTTGCGCTCATTGTCTTCGGGCAGTGCGCCGCGCTGGACCTTCATCTTGTGCGCCGTTTGCCAGCAGCGGATCACCGTTTCGCCAATCCGGCCCATGGCCTGTGAATCCGATGACATCATCGAGAATACGCCCATGTCGTGCAGGATGTCTTCGGCAGCGATCGTTTCCTTGCGAATACGGCTTTCGGCAAAGGCGACGTCTTCGGGGATATCAGGGGAGAGGTGGTGGCAGACCATCAGCATGTCCAGATGTTCGTCCACCGTGTTGATCGTGTAGGGCCGCGTCGGATTGGTTGAGGCGGGCAGGATATTGGCCTCACCGGCCGCTGTGATGATGTCGGGCGCATGGCCGCCCCCGGCGCCTTCGGTATGGAAAGAGTGGATCGTGCGCCCCTTCATCGCGGCGAAAGTATCGGCGACAAAGCCGCTTTCGTTCAACGTATCCGTGTGGATCGCGACCTGCACGTCTTCAAGGTCTGCCACGGTCAGGCAATTGTCGATGGCCGCGGGGGTAGTGCCCCAGTCTTCGTGCAGTTTCAGCGCAGCTGCCCCTGCGCGGATCTGTTCGTGGATCGGTTCGGGCAGGCTGGTATTGCCCTTGCCCATCAGGGCGATGTTGATCGGCAGCGCATCTGCCGCTTCCAACATCCGGTGAATATACCACGGGCCCGGTGTCACCGTTGTCGCAAGCGTACCCACGGAAGGCCCCGTGCCCCCGCCCACCAGTGTGGTCACGCCAGCGGTCAGCGCATCGTCAATCTGTTGCGGTGCGATAAAGTGGATATGGGTGTCGATACCGCCGGGGGTCAGGATCTTGCCTTCGCCTGCAATCACGTCGGTGCCGGGTCCGATGACCACATCCACGTCCGGCTGAATGTCAGGGTTGCCCGCGCGCCCGATGGCGGTGATGCGACCGTTCTTGATGCCGACATCCGCCTTGATGACGCCCTGATGGTCGAGAATGACGGCGTTGGTGATGACCAGATCGACAACATCAGCAGCATTGCGCTGGCCTTGTCCCATGCCATCGCGGATCACCTTGCCGCCGCCAAATGTGACTTCATCCCCATAAATTGTGTGGTCTTTCTCGACCTCGATGATCAGGTCAGTGTCGGCCAGCCGCACCCGGTCACCCGTCGTCGGACCATACATGGAGGCATAGGTTTCGCGTGTAATTTTAACCATATCAGTTCTCCAGGGGGCCCATGATCTTTCCAGTGAAACCAAAGACTTTCTGGTCACCCGCGTATTTTACCAACCTGACTTCCCGCTCTTGGCCGGGCTCAAACCGGACTGCCGTGCCGCTGGCGATGTCGAGCCGAAAACCGCGCGTCGCGTCCCGGTCGAACTTGAGGGCCGAGTTGGTTTCGAAGAAATGATAGTGCGAGCCGACCTGAATGGGGCGATCTCCGGAATTTGCGACTTCAACCGTGATCTTGTCGCGCCCTGCGTTCAGTTCAATCTCGCCGTCTTCAATGAACATTTCACCTGGTTTCATGCCGCCCGCCTCACTGAATAGGGTTGTGGACAGTCACCAGCTTGGTGCCGTCGGGAAAGGTCGCTTCGACCTGAACGTCGTAGATCATCTCTGCCACACCATCCATCACGTCATCGCGGGTCAGAAGGGTGGCTCCATAGGACATCAGGTCGGCCACGGTGCGCCCGTCACGGGCACCTTCGAGGATCTCCAGCGAGATATAGGCAATGGCTTCTGGGTGGTTCAGTTTCAGACCGCGGGCCTTGCGCCGTTCCGCCAGCATACCCGCCGTGAAGATCAGCAACTTGTCTTTTTCGCGTGGCAGTAAGTTCATTTCAATCCCCGTCTCATCTATTTCAGGTCGACCAAATGCGTGGGTGGCAGGCAGCTTTGCCGAGGCCAAGCCTACGCAACAGGTCCCACGACCTCAAGAAAAACTGCCGCGCAGACCTGACTTTGGAACCTGCGTAGCGACAAACCACGACATCCTGCAACTGGCTGATCGACACTTGACCGAACTCGGCTGGTTCAAGATGCTGGCGTATTGTTTCGACGGCATCTTCGGGCAGTGGCCCGGCATAGATCATCGTGCCAAAGATCGGCTGACCCGATAGGCCATAAGCGGCGCGCAGGAAATCCGCATCACCGTCAAATGCGGCCCGCTCGAACCAGATCGGGCGACCATCGCGCGTGATCGTCGTGCGTTGCTCAAAACTGCCCATATCAAAGGCTTCCTGTGCTGCGGGACGGCCAAGGCTGGTGATGTCCCATCCGACAAAAGTCGCGTCTCCTTTCAGGGTGACCTCCGTTTCCGTACGCGCTCTTGCGTCGTTGAAAACGATGTTTTCCATTGGGAGAAACTCGCAGGCACCTCCGGCATCCACGGTAATCTCGATCCGTTGGGTGCTGACGCGGTGTGGCGAGCGGTAGAATTTTGTCGCGCCAGGCGACGTCAACACGCTGCTGGCGCCTGCGCCCACATTAATTCGCAACCCAAGACTGTCGCCGCCCGCGACACCACCCGGTGGGTGCAAGATATAAGAATGACAGGTTCCGTCGGATTCCGGATAGAACGGTCGTTGCACCAGCATCGGCCCAACATGCTTTTTATGAACCAGCGTCTTTTCATGTTTCCGTATGAAATCGAGGTCCAGTTTCGCAACCCAGGATGCGGACGCATCGACCGTATTGCGCGGCAGGGTCATTTCCGGATCGGGCATGTCCTTTGCCAAGCGTGAAACTCCCAACAGTTCAAATTCAGTTTAAGTTCTACTATTCTCGTCAAACTATTGTTCAGCGCATTTGGAATTGAAAGCGTTTTTTGAAATCTGAAAGGCATGGAGTGCATTCCGGAATACGATCCTACCAGCAATCAATTTCAGGTGTATCCGGCGAGGAAACAGAGGCTAAAAGTTTGACAAGGCAAGCACCCTGTGCGAGTCATTCTGTAAGTCGGCTGCGACCTGAGCGACGCGTGCAAATCAACGAATATCGGTGAATAATGGGGATTGCGGAATGCAGAAAGTTGTAAGCATAACTGCCGCGCAAGATGTTGGCGCGCACGCAGATAGTGCAGCGCTCACTGCCGTCTTGGCCCATGATGAGCGGCACGTGCGGCGCAAGACCATTCGCCTGTCGAACAATGAAAAAATCCTGATTGATCTGACCCGTCCGACCGTTTTGAACGCCGGAGACCTGCTTACGCTTGATGATGGAACCGCAGTGTTGGTCGAGGCTGCCTCGGAGGATCTTTTCGAAGTGCGCGGGCGTGACGGTATTCATCTGACGCAATTGGCATGGCACATCGGCAACCGTCACCTGCCCGCCGAGATCGCGGCCGACCACATCCTGATCCTGCGTGATCACGTCATTCGGGGCATGTTGGAAGGGTTGGGCGCATCCGTAGCCGATGTGACGGATACATTTTCGCCGTCCCGAGGGGCCTATGACGGCCAGTTCCACAGCCATGGCCACGGCTCGCACAGCCACGACCATGAGCCACACAGCCATGGCGATGAGCACGCGCATCATCACCACGGGTAACGACACGGGTAACGACGCCAGCAGGTGGGTATCAGGCGCGATTTAACAGGTGGAGCAAGCCAGCATGTCATCAGGAAACGGACCGCTTAGAATTGGAATTGGTGGGCCAGTGGGCTCGGGCAAGACGACGCTTACGGAGAAACTGTGTCTGGCGATGCGGGACGATTATTCGATTGGCGTCATCACCAATGACATTTACACCAAGGAAGACGCGGAGTTCCTGACCCGCAAGCAAGTGTTGCCTGCAGAGCGCGTCGTAGGGGTTGAAACCGGCGGTTGCCCGCATACTGCGATCCGAGAGGATGCGTCGATCAATCTGCAGGCCATCGCCGAATTGAACCGCAAGATTCCGGATCTGGACATCGTGTTCATTGAATCCGGTGGCGACAATCTGGCTGCAACGTTTTCTCCGGATCTCGCCGATCTTTCGATTTATGTGATCTCGGTTTGTCAGGGAGAAGAGATTCCCCGCAAAGGTGGTCCCGGCATCACCCGGTCTGACCTTCTGGTCATCAACAAGACCGATCTGGCCCCTTACGTAGGTGTCAATCTGGACGTCATGGTGTCGGATGCCGCCCGGATGCGGGGCCATCGTGAGGTGGTTTTTTCCGACATGTCGCGCAGTGTCGGCGTGCAGGAGGTGGTGTCCTATCTGGTCGAAAACGGTGGTTTGGTGAAGCGCCGCGACCTTGAAGAGAGTCACAACGTGGCATGAACGGCCGTAACGACGACCCCTTTCTGACCGGGACGGGCAGCTCTTTACTTTGACACATCCAAGAGCGGCAAATTCTGGCAGAGTGGCATCAATCTGAAACGTATCAGCTATGGGCATAAAAATTGAAACGCTTAGTCATTTTCATCTCCACTTTGACGATCCTGGCAGCTTGCCGCGAAGAGCCTGAACCCATTTCAGAGCCGATCCGCCCAGTCCGCGTGATCCTCGCCCAAAGCGATGCCGGTGGGGAGACTGTAACCCTGACGGGCGATATTCGTGCGCAGGATACCGTGACGCTCGGGTTCCGGACCAGCGGGCGCGTGGTCAATCGCTTTGTCGATGTCGGCGATAGCGTCGAACCCGCGCAGCTTCTGGCGCGGCTGGAAGACACGACGCAGCGCAATGCCATCGCCGCAGCGCAAGCCGAGGTTCAGGCCGCCGAGGGCGATGCGGACCGGGCCGAGACAGATTACGAACGCAACGCGCAACTTCTGGAGCGTGGGTTCAACACGCAGCAACGCTATGATGTCGCGCTGCAGACTCTGCGCCAAGCGCGTGCCCGTGCGGATGCGGCGCGCGCGAACCTCGCGAACGCGCAAGAGGCGCTGGCGTTCACGGCGCTCTATGCGGATGCATCGGGTGTGGTGACTGCCACTGGTGCCGAACCGGGCGAGGTTGTCGCGGCAGGTGCAATGGTTGTTCGCATGGCGCGCGACAATGGTCGGGACGCGGTCTTTGATGTGCCCGAGCGGCTCATTCAATCCGCTGACCCGACAGCAAGTGTTCAGGTTGCGCTTGTGAGCGACAATTCGGCCGTCGCGAACGGGCTTGTCCGGGAAGTCGCCCCGCAAGCGGATGCGGTTACGCGCACCTTCCTCGTCCGGGTTGGCCTGTCCGACGTTCCGGACAGCTTTCGGCTCGGCTCCGCTGTCACCGGAAGCCTGGAATTGGCGGGCCTCGCAGCAACGCCACTACCTGCCACGGCGTTGACTACGATGGAAGGCGATCCAGCGGTCTTTATCGTTGACCCGGGCACAGGGATTGTCGAACTGCGAAAGGTCGAGATTGGCCGATTTGACATCGCCGAGGTCTGGGTGACGCAAGGCATTGCCGATGGTGAAACTGTCGTGACCGCCGGTGTCCAGACCCTGCGCCCCGGGCAAGAAGTGCGGGTCGGGGAGGGTCGCTAGGATGGGCGCTAATCTGTCCGCATGGGCCCTGAAAAACAAGTCGCTGGTCTATTTTTTCATGGCTCTGACGGTTATAATGGGCGTCATCGCATTTCTGGAGCTTGGACGGGATGAAGACCCGCCCTTTACCATCCGCACCATGGTCGTGCAGGCGTCGTGGCCTGGCGCCACCGCCGAGGAAACCTTGTTGCAGGTGACCGAGCGGCTTGAACAAACGTTGCAGGAAACGCCCTATATCGATCGCATCGACAGCGAGACACGGCCGGGCGTCTCGACATTGTTCGTGCATCTCGTCAGCGCGACCCCTGCGGATGAAGTTCCGGCGATCTGGAAAAACGTCAGAAACCGGGTCGGGGACATGCGGCATACACTCCCTCAGGGAGTGATCGGACCCGGCTTCAACGATGAATTCGGCGATACGTTCGGCGTTATTTATGGCTTTATGGCAGATGGTTTCTCGCGTCGTGAGCTGCGCGATTACGTCGAAGACATCCGTTCGGACCTGTTGCGGGTGCAATATGTGTCCAAGATTGAAATTCTTGGAGCGCAGGACGAGACGTTCTTCGTCGAGTTCGATCCGGCCCAGCTGGCTTCCGTAGGAATTCCACCGAGCGCCATACGTGACGCGCTTCGGGGGCAGAACCTCGTGCGGCCCGGCGGTACCCTGCGCAGCGGCACAGACGCGATTTCAGTGGAGGTGACCGGTGCTTTCTCGAGCGAAGAGGATCTACGCGACATCGTTCTGCCGGCCAACGGGCGCAGCGTCCGTCTGGGCGACGTGGCCCAGATCCGTCGTGGATATGCGGATCCACCGCAACCGATGTTCCGTGTGAACGGACAGGACGCATTGGGTCTGGCCATCGCGATGGCGGACGGTGGTGACGTGATCGCCTTGGGCCAGAACCTCGAACAGCGGATGACCGAACTTCTCGCCGATTTGCCCATCGGGATCGAGTACGTGCTGGTCGCCAACCAGCCTGAAATTGTGGACGTCGCGATCTCGGAATTCACCGAGTCTCTTTGGCAGGCGATCGCCATCGTTCTGGTCATCAGCTTCGTGGCCCTCGGCGTGCGGGCCGGATTGGTTGTCGCCATCGCCATCCCACTGACCATGGCGGCTGTTTTCGTCATCCTGCAATTCGTCGGTATCGACCTTCAGCGGATCTCGCTTGGGGCGCTCATCATTGCACTTGGATTGCTGGTCGACGATGCGATGACGACGGTCGACAGCATGAGCCGGCGGCTGGCCGCCGGGGATGATGAAGTGCAGGCCGGATCCTATGCCTATTCCAAACTCGCCTTTGCCATGCTGGCCGGGGCGTTGGTCACCATTGCGGGCTTTGTGCCCGTGGGCTTTGCACAAAGTTCCGCAGGTGAATACACCTTTTCGATATTCGCTGTGGTTGGCATTGCCCTGATCGCTTCCTGGGTCGTCGCGGTGCTTTTTGTTCCGGTGATTGGCGTTTTGTTGCTGCGCGCTCCGAAATCAGCGGACAGCAAGCAAGAAGGCCTGATGCTGAGGGCGTTTCGCCGCGTATTGCAAGCGGCGATGCGCATTCGGTTGATCGTGGTTGGCGCTACGGTCGGGTTGTTCGTTCTGGCAATTCTCGGGCTTTCGCAGGTGCCTCGACAGTTTTTCCCGCCCTCGGATCGCGTCGAATTGCTGATCGACATCAACATGCCGCAAGGCGCGTCGATCCACGGTACGCAAGCGACCGTCGACAAGTTGGAAACCATTTTGCATGAGCAAGAAGGGATTGCCCGCTGGAGCAGCTATATAGGCCGCGGTGCCATCCGGTTCTACCTGCCGCTGAACGTCCAGACGCCGAACCCGTTCTTGGCGCAGTTGGTCCTTGTGACGGACAGCATCGAAGACAGGCTCCGCTTGCAGCCACTTTTGGAAGAGATCCTGACGGAAGAATTCCCCGGTGTCATCACCCGGATCTACGCGCTTGAGGTTGGCCCGCCGGTCGGGTGGCCCCTTCAATATCGTGTAACCGGCCCTGACCCAGATCAGGCGCGGACCATTGCGCGCGAGGTTGCGGCGGTTGTGGCCGACGTAGGCTTTACCAAGTCGATCAGTTTCAACTGGATGGAGCCTGCGCGCACCATTCGCGTTGAACTGGATCAGGACGAAGCCCGGCGCCTCGGCCTGAGTGCCGCGGCAGTTTCCGACGTGCTGGAACTGCATCTGTCGGGAACCCCAGTGACGCAAATCCGCGACGACATCTATCTGATCCCCGTGGTGGCGCGTGCCGAAGGCGGTCAGACCCTGTCGCCCGAGCGGATGGCAAACCTCGAGATTGCCTTGCCCGGTGGCCGGACAGTACCGCTGTCGCAGATTGCAAGGCTCGAACCCGAGTTGACCAATCCGATGATCCACCGACGTGACCGGGTGGCTGCCCTGACCGTTCAGGCAGATGTTCAGCCCGGCATCGAGGCGGCAACAGTCGCAGACATGATCGAGGTTGCACTCGAGGATCTGCGCGCAGGACTGCCACTGGGCTTTTCCATCGATACCGGCGGTCTGGTCGAAGAAAGCAGCGAATCCCAGGCGTCGGTCTTTGAGGTTGTGCCGCTGATGCTGGTGCTCGTTCTGGCCATTCTGATGATCGCACTGCGCAGTTTCCGGCTGGTGGGAATGGTTCTGTTTATGGCGCCGCTTGGCATGATCGGTGTCGTCATGGCGTTGTTGATTTCAGGACAACCGCTTGGCTTTGTGGCGATCCTCGGGGTCTTGGCGCTTGTCGGAATGATCGCCAAGAACGCAGTTATCCTGATTGAACAGATCGAGGATGAGCGGCACTCCGGCAAGCCGGTGCGACAGGCCGTCATTGACGCCTCTGCCAGCCGGGTCCGTCCGATTGCCCTGACGGCCCTGTCCACAGTGCTGGGATTGATTCCGATTGCCTTCACGGTGTTCTGGAGCGCGATGGCTTTCGCCATTATGGGTGGCTTGGCCATTGCTTCGGTGCTGACCTTGATTGTGCTGCCTGTCCTCTATGATCTGGTTTTTAACAGAAGCGGCGCAAGCGAAACCCAACCCCAAGCCACACCGGAGCCGGAAGTGGTATGACCGACGAGACCGTCCCGCCTCAGACGCTCAGCAGCCAGACGCGGCTGTTGTTCGTCGGGGCGCTGGCGCTGGCGTTTATCGGGTTCGGGCTGTTTGTTTCAGGATGGGAGGAAACTCTCGCCGGAATGGATAACATCCTGTTTGCCCGCGATACACTGATCACAGACTATGTTGAGTTGGGCGGCGTCGGGGCCGCCTTCCTGAACGCCGGACTGCTCACGATCATTGCCGCCGGGTTCTATTGGGTCACCGGTGCGACTGTCGGCGGCGGCGCGATTGCCGCGTTGCTGCTGGTGTTGGGCTTTGCGCTGTTTGGCAAGAACTTGTTGAACATATGGCCGATCCTCGCAGGCGTGTTTATCTACAGCCGTTTTCGCGGCGAACCCTTCGGGAACCATCTCAACACAGCATTCTTTGGATGTGCCTTGGCACCGGTGGTGTCCGAAGTTCTGTTCAGCACATCGCTGGCCCCCATGATCAGCATCCCCTTGGGTGTCATGACTGGCATAGTCATGGGCTTCATCATGCCGCCGGTAGCCGCGCAACTCTTCAAGGCGCATGGGGGTTACAGCCTTTACAACATGGGGTTCACAGCCGGATTGATTGGCACATTGGTGGTCGCCATTTATATTTCCTACGGCTTTGTCCCCGAGCCTGTCTTCATCTGGGCGGTCGACAAGACGTGGCAGTTGACACCGTTCCTGATGGTCTGTTTCGGAGCGATGATCGTGGCGGGCCGCCTTGTGGACCGCGAGTGCTTTGGCCGCTACCGCGATCTGTTGACGCGCCCGGGCCAATCCCCAACCGACTTTGCGGCGACCTGTGGCGACGGGGCCGTGCTGGTCAACATGGGCGTGCTTGGGGTTCTTTCGACCGGTTACGTACTGGCGATTGATGCCGATCTGAATGGCCCAGTCATTGGTGCCATCCTGTCGATTGTCGGCTTTGGAGCATTTGGCAAACATGCCTTCAATTGTACCCCCGTGGTCGCCGGTGTCTTTCTGGCAACGGTTCTCAAACAGGGGGATCCCACTACGCCGGGCGTCATTCTTGCTGCACTCTTCTCGACCACGCTTGCACCGATTTCAGGCAGTTTCGGGTGGTACTGGGGCATTGTCGCGGGCATGGTTCATGTGTCTGCCGCACAAACGGTCGGGGTGCTGCATGGGGGCCTGAACCTCTACAATAACGGCTTCGCAGCGGGTTTCGTCGCCGCAACGATTGCGCCGGTGGCACTGGCCATTCAAGCCCGCTTCACGCAGCAGACAGGGCCGAAAATCTAGAGCTTCTGTGTTCTGATATGGCTGAACATGGGTATTCTCGCGCATGTTTTGGTTCGGCGAATGCAGTTGGAGCAGGTCCGCATGCGATTGCTGCAATGCTTGCCGAAACTGTGATCCGTTGCCTCTGCGTCGTGACCCGTCATCTCGTTCACAAGACCTGAATCCCGAGCGTGCAAGTCAAGTTGACAAAGGTCCGCGATCCGCCACGACTTCCACAAGGCAGGAATGCGCGATCGGGCCTTGCGCCAGCTTCGAGGTTCCCTTGTCCAGCGTCAGCACATTGGGGTTTCCGTTTTCGCAACGCGTCCCGGCGGGTTTGTACCAAGCGCCGGTTGCCATCTGGATGACACCCCGCCGGATATTTTCGGACAATCGGAGTTCCGCAACGCACGCGCCCCTTGCGTTTTTCAGGCAGACAATCTGCCCTTCCACCAGATCACGCTCTTGCGCGTCTTCGGGATTCATCAACAACCGTTCGACGCCTTTTGGTCGGTCCGCGCGGCTGACCGAGCCGTGATCCATCTGGCTGTGGAGCTTGTTCTTGGGCTGGTTCGAGATCAGGTGAAGTTGGGAGGGTTGAGCGCCGCCCAACCATTCGACCGGTTCAAACCATGTCGGATGTCCGGGGCAGTCCTCATATCCGAATGATGCAATCGTGTCCGAGAAAATCTCGATCTTGCCGCTGGGTGTCTCCAGAGGATTTGCTTGTGGGTCGTCGCGGAACGCTTGGAGCATGATGGTCGGCGCGTCGGGGTCGGGTAGACGAACCCAGCCGTCACGTTGGAGTGTTTCCCAATCCGGCAGCGCAATCTGCTCGGATGCCGCGCGTTGGCGAGAGGTTGACCAGAGCCAGCGCAACCAGTCGTCCGGCGTCCGCCCGTCCGTAAACGCGTCATCCACGCCCATCATGGAGGCGATGCCGCGAAAGATTTCGTGATCGTCTCGGGCTTGCCCGACAGGCGCGATCGCGGGATCCATCGCAATGACATACGGGTCTTTGGGGGACATCGCGATATCGCGCCGTTCCAACGGGGTGGTGCAGGGCAAAACGATATCGGCATGACGCGCCAGCGCGTTCCAGCACCATTCGTTGGCAATGATCGTATCCGGTTTCGCCCAGGCTTTGCGCATCCGGTTCAGATCCTGATGGTGGTGGAAAGGATTGCCTCCGGCCCACCAGATAATCTTGATGTCGGGGTAAGTGTACTGCGTGCCATCATAATCAAACGCACCGCCCGGATTTTCCAGCAGATCCGTCACGCGCGCGACCGGAATGAAATCCTTCACCGGATTTTCGCCTTGCGGGACAGACGCCCAGTCGATCTGATGCCGGTTGAGCCCGGTATTGTTCATCGCTGAATAGCCAAACGCCAGCCCTGTGCCGAGCAGGCCAATCTGGCCCAGCATGGACGCGAGGGCGATGGCGGCCCAGAACGGTTGTTCGCCGTGATCCTGACGGGTCAGGGCCCATGCGACCGAAATCATGGTGCGGCTTGCGCCCATTTCGAGGGCAAGGGCTCGGATCGCGTCCGCAGGCACATCGCAGATTTTGCTGGCCCAATCGGGTGATTTCACGATCCCATCTGCCGTGCCCTCCAGATACGCTGCAAAGGTTTCGAAGCCGTGCGTGTAGCGGTTCAGGAAATCTGCGTCATGCAGTTCTTCGGACAGCAGGGTTTGGCACAAGGCCAGTATCAACGCGACGTCTGTGCCGGGGCGGATCGCCATCCAGTCCGCATTCACCTTGTCGTCAATATCCGCGCGCAACGGCGAGATATTCACGAATTTGACGCCCGCGTCATGCGCTGCGAATAATCCCGCTTTTTGCACATGGGCCCCGGTGCCGCCTTGGCTGATCTGTCCGTTCTTCAATGGTACGCCACCGAAGGCGACAAAAAGTTCGCAATCGGTCGCAATGGTTTCCCACGATGTGGTGGTATCCAGATGCCCGCGAAATGTGCCGAGAATATGCGGCACAACCACTTCGGCCGCAGCAAAAGAGTATGTATTCTTTGAGCTGGTGTATCCACCGATGCAGTTGAGGAACCGTTTGAGTTGGCTTTGCGCATGATGAAACCGCCCGGCGCTGGCCCAGCCATACGATCCGGCATAGATGGCGTTGTTGCCGTGCGCCTGAATGACCCGGTTCAGTTCTTCGGCGACAAGCGCATTGGCCTCTTCCCAAGTGACTTCGACAAACGGGTCATCGCCGCGCAAGTCACCCCGCGCGCCCGGCCCACCCTCAAGCCAGCTTTTGCGGACCATCGGCGCCTTGATGCGCGTTTCGTCTTCCAGCACATCAACGATGCCGTGGCCAATGGGCGACGGATCCTTGTCCTCTTCAAAATCCTCCAGATGGGTGACGTGGCCGTCTTTCACATGAACGCGGTAGGTGCCCCAGTGATTGGAGGTCAGAAGCTCTCGGTCTGGTGCGGGTATGTTTGACATGCTCATATCGGGTTAAATAGCCCGGTCCAGCCGTGGCTTCCAGAAGGGACGGAACAATTCGATCTTGGGGCACTGTTTATGACCACGTGCAAATTCGCATCCCCGGACAGTTTTGCAACCCTGTCGTCGTAAACGCCGATCTTTTCCCACTTTCGGCCGATCAAAGCCAAGCATGTGAGCATGTGCCGACGGCCAATGCCTACAATCCGGGTAATGCAGGCTTGCGCTACCGGGTCCAAACACGATTGGGCGATGGGTTGAAGATCAGTCGGGCTGACGCATTGGCAGGCATTTGCGAGATTGGAAGGTGCATCTTTACCCGGTGTCCGGCCCCAGTTCCTTTTTGCCCCCTCCTACGCACAAGAACGGATAGCTGCACCGGGACAGGCCGCGTTCAAGGCCCGTCTGGACCAAGCCTGGTCTGACTTTACCGGGCAGGCGGACGCTTGGATCACGGTGATTGAGTTCGTAGGACCAGCGTCAGTCTTGGCCCGCTATGGCGCCAGTCCCCGCCGGGATATAGCGCCGAACGAGGGGTAATTCTGTCGCTCGGTGACGAATAATGCCTGCCGGCACACAAATGGAAGGAGCGGTGGGTTTGTCTGATTGTGATCCTCTTGTGGTGCGCTCATTTCGGGCAGACCCGAGTTGTTTGGACCCAAAGAATACGCGCGAGCCGGGCGAGGCATTAATGGAATATCCATACCCAAAAGTATGCCCTACGGTATGTTACCAAGTCCGGTCCTCAGGAGAATAGACCTATGAAAGTTGATTATCTGATTTGCGGCGCTGGCGCGACAGGGCTTTCCTTTCTGGATGTCATCCTGAGCGAAACCGACGCGACCGTGGCAATTGTGGATCGGCGCGACGCACCCGGCGGGCATTGGAATGATGCCTATCCGTTTGTGCGTTTGCACCAGTCATCCTCGTTTTACGGTGTTTGTTCACGGCCGCTGAACACGCCACGTTTGGCGGAGGGCGGATTTAATGCGGGCCTCTTCGAGTTGTCCACCAAATCCGAAATTCTGCACTATTTCCACGATCTGATGGAGAACACCTACCTGCCAACGGGCCGCATAACATATTTCCCGATGTCAGAACATGTCGGCGATGGGCAGATCAGATCACTTGTCACGGGCAAGGTCACCGACATCCAGATCGGCAAGAAGCTGGTCAATGCGGGCCTCTGGGGCGATCTTGGATCGATCCCGTCGACGCATAATCGCTCCTTTGACGTTGCGACGGGCGTAGAGTGCATTCCGCCCAACGATCTGCCGCAACGTGCGCCAGGGCATGACGCTTTTACCGTGATCGGGGCGGGCAAGACGGGGATGGATGCAGTCATCTGGCTGTTGGATCGTGGCGTTGAGCCTGCGAATATTACGTGGGTGCGCCCCAACGATTACTGGCTGTTCCATCGCGAAAAAATCATGAACCATCCTGATTTTTTTGACACTGCTATCGACTCGTTTCAGGCGGAGTTGGCCGCGTTCGGGACCGCGTCGACGGTTACGGAGTATTGTGAACAGATGGAAAAATCGGGCATGTGGCACCGTATTGATCCCGAGGTTTGGCCAACCAAATTTCATGCTGCCGTTTGCTCCAACACGGAAATCGAGGCGTTGCGACAGGTCACGGATGTTCTGCGTGCGGGACATGTGACCCGGATCGAACCTGATCGGCTTGTCCTGCAAGACGCAGAAGTGGATGTCGCACCTGGTCGGCTGTACATAGATTGCACCGCGCGGGCAGGGACGATTTTGGGGCCGGATGCACCACCGATCTTTGATGGCGATACGATAAACCTCTTCATGGTGCGCTTGTTTCAGCCCTTGTTCAGCGCCGCTTTGATCGCGTTTCTGGAAGCCAGGGTTGCAGACGACCAGGTGCGTAAAGCCTGCACGCACCTTGTGAACTTTCACGATACGCCCGCGCAGTATCTGGCTGAAGCGCGAAACGGGATGCTCAACCAAGGAGCGTGGACGCAAGTGCCTGAGCTAAAGGCATGGATCGACAAATGTCGCCTGTACGGGATGAACCATTTGCTGGTCGGCCTCACAGCACGCGATTCTGAAAAGCTGAAAAAACTGAGCCGGTTCGCGCCGCTGAGCAAGGCCGCAGTCGAGAACATTCCTCGCATACTGGAACATGAGCGCGCATAGACATTTGCGATCATGGTTGTGCACGCTGTTCGCAAATCCTGACACCTTCAGATTGTGCATAGCTTTCTTGTCACGCTCATCGTGAATTATGGCACTGTCCGAGTTTTGATCTGTTTTTTCCGGCGTCGGCCGCTTATTATGCAATCCAGCGTCGAGCCGTCTGCCTTCGCCCTTCACGGAAGTCTGATAAATGAAATTTTCCAAGCATATTCTGGCCTGCGCTGTCGCTCTAAGTGGGTCTTTGTCTATGGCCCAATCTGTGTTTGCTCAGGATGGTTTTCTTCCCGGTTTGCTGTCAGCGGGCGGTACGCTGGACGATCCTGATCCGGATGTGGTCATGACAATCGGAGCCGGGGCCTCTTATGCGCCAGCCTATTTTGGTTCGGATGATTACGAATTGAGCCCGTCCGGGACTTTTCGTTTCGATTACGTCCGTTTTCCAAACGGGTTTACATTTGGTTCCGGCAATACAGTTGGTTTCGTTGAAGGTTTCGGCCTTCGCGGTTCTGCAAATTACATCGGTAAACGTGACTCAAGCGAGCATGACGAAATCAATGGTCTGGATGACGTCAACAGAACCTTGGAACTTGGTTTGGGTCTTGGCTATGAACAAGCGAACTACCGGGTTTTCGCCAACGCACGCTATGGCTTTTTCGGCCACAAATCCTTTGTTGGCGATGCGGGAGCCGACTTGATTGCGCGTCCCATTCAGGGATTGACGCTCACAGCTGGTCCGCGCATGAACTTTGGTTCAAACAAATTCGCAAACACATATTTCGGCATCAACCAGACTGAATCAGCTGCAAGTGGGCTGGCGGAATACTCAGCGGATGGTGGCCTCATGAGTGCCGGGGTTGAGATAACTGCGCTCTATCAGTTCAACCCCCGCTGGGGCGTGCGCGCTGATCTCACGTGGGACCGGCTGACCAACGATGCAAAAGATTCTCCGATCACCCAGCAAGGGGATGATGACCAATTCCGGATCAAACTCGTATTGGTTCGTCGCATATCCATCGATTTCTAACACTTGCATCTTTTCTGTAGGTCGCGCATCCCTGAGAACGCCCGGGGTGCGCGGCCTGTCTGAAACGTCGCCGCGCATATCAAGTTTTTGCCGTGCGCTGGTCATTCCTGGGCGCCTCCCTGAACCAGTGCGGTGACGCTCTTCGCAAAGTGTCTCATTCCGCGATGTACTGACAGTTACATGGGCAAAGTGCGCCGCAATGCCAAACTGAATCTGTCCTGCAAACATCCGTCCCACACAAAGCAATTCACGTCGCAACCACGCGATGTATGTTTCCTCAAGAAATTGACTGGAAAGCCCATTTCCAATTCCTGGCTGTCTTCGACCTCAGCCGACCAGGACCCACAGTTACGGGTCGCTGACTGCTGTACAACGAAACTGAAACCCGCATTCCCCAAGTAGATCTCTGATTTCGCTGTCTTGAACGTGATATTTTCTATATATATCATGGCGTTGGTTGCTGCGGAGGATGTGTTTCATGGATCACCCAGAGGGTGCGGGCTTGCAGCGGGCAGATCGTGTGGATTTTGACCCTCGCGTGCGGCTGGAATTCCGGGGCGCTCAGCTCAGTTCGGATGGCGGCCTTCTGGTGATGCGCGAGCTTGATGACGCGCTCGGTCTGTCCAATCTGGCGTCTGCTGCCCTGTGCGATAATCGCCGTGGCAAGAACACGATCCACCGGCTCGACGGGCTGTTTCGGCAATCGGTCTACGGCCGGTTGGCAGGATACGGGGACGTCAATGACGCCGACCGTCTCGCGCTCGATCCCGTGATGCGCCAGGTTGTCGGTGGCCGTGCCGTCGATGCGCATGCCGCATCCACGTCGCAGATGGGCCGGTTCGAGACCGAGGGACTGGCGACCGCAGAGAACCGGGCGGCTCTGTCTGA
>NZ_JAIMIA010000008.1 GCF_019966495.1 Tateyamaria pelophila
TCAGACAGAGCCGCCCGGTTCTCTGCGGTCGCCAGTCCCTCGGTCTCGAACCGGCCCATCTGCGACGTGGATGCGGCATGCGCATCGACGGCACGGCCACCGACAACCTGGCGCATCACGGGATCGAGCGCGAGACGGTCGGCGTCATTGACGTCCCCGTATCCTGCCAACCGGCCGTAGACCGATTGCCGAAACAGCCCGTCGAGCCGGTGGATCGTGTTCTTGCCACGGCGATTATCGCACAGGGCAGCAGACGCCAGATTGGACAGACCGAGCGCGTCATCAAGCTCGCGCATCACCAGAAGGCCGCCATCCGAACTGAGCTGAGCGCCCCGGAATTCCAGCCGCACGCGAGGGTCAAAATCCACACGATCTGCCCGCTGCAAGCCCGCACCCTCTGGGTGATCCATGAAACACATCCTCCGCAGCAACCAACGCCATGATATATATAGAAAATATCACGTTCAAGACAGCGAAATCAGAGATCTACTTGGGGAATGCGGGCTGCAAAATAGCTACCCCCAATGAGTGTAATTGCCGGTCATTGATTCATGTTACGGTAGCAGACAATTCTTAGACTCGTTAACTTTTTTGTAACCTATCATCCCGTGGTGCGTCGGGAACAAACGAACGGGGGCGATTTCGGGCCCTGAAAAGACTCAAGAGAAGCGCAGCCCAAAATCCGGTCTGCAAGGTGACGGAAGGCAATGTGAACAAGATCATAACCGGAGAAAAACGCTGGATTGCGAGCTTTATGCTGGATTTGGTCGGCTCGACTGCGCTGACCGAAAAAATCGGGCCAGAGCAGGCGTTTTTGGTCATTGAAGAAGTTGTAAAACAGGCTGTCGAAACGATTGAAGCTTTTGGCGGCTATCCGGTCAATTTTGCGGGCGACAGTGTTTTCGCCATTTTCGGCGCCCCCGTCGCGATCGAAGATGCGACATTGAATGCCTGCCGTGCGGCCGTGAAATTACAATCCGATCTGATGGCGGAACAGAACGAAATCCGGACCAGATTCGGGGTCTCTCCGGAAATACGAATTGGCATAGCGGGCGGTGAGGTTCTGGTGGCCGCCCTCGGGGTCGCGGACAGTCTCAAACTCAATGCCCTGGGCAGCGCCGTGAACATTGCAGCACGGGTACAGACCTTGGCGCCGCCCGGCGAGATCTATTGTTCGCAATCCGTCATTGATGAAATCGAAGGTTTTGTGAAAACCGACTTCGTCGGCGCGGAAATGTTGAAGGGGATCGAAACACCACAGAATATATATCGCTTGGTGGAGGTGCTGGAGCGTAAGTCAAATCTCGATGCCCGTCTGGCCCGCAGTTCTGCCGATTATGTCGGGCGTACCGCGGAGATCGCGCAACTCAGCGACTGGCTGACGTCGCAGGCATCGTCCCCCACGGCCTTTTTGGTCAACGGCCCCGCCGGGATCGGAAAATCGCGCATGGTGCGTCAAACCCTTGACGCCTTGCCAGCCACCCTGAAGGTCGCGATCGCCTATTGTACTCCGGGCGACGCGCAGGCGTCCTTGCGACCCGTTTTGAACCTGATCCGCGACGCGGCGGCAGTGGACGAAATCGCGAGTACCGAGCACTTGTCCGATTGGATGCGCAACCTGCTGCCCGCCGGAGAAGCGCCGAACACGGATCTGATCGACATGCTCTCGCGCTCCGGTATGCGGGCGGTCGAACGGGCCGAACCCAACAACGCACTTGATATCCGGCGCCAGATCAACGCCCTATTGCGTGCCTTATCGGCGGATATCCAGCGGCGACTGGTGATCGAGGACATCCATTGGCTGGATCCCCTGAGCCGCGAACTGGTCGCCGGCCTCTTTTCCGAAGCGGATCCCGGAACGCGCCTCTTGCTGACCAGCCGTGAACCCGAAACCCTTGGTATTCCTCCAGAACTTGTGTCCACCTTGCGCGTTGGCCCGTTGACCGAGGCAGATATCGCCGCGTTGATCGACTCTGCGTTTTCCGATCTCTCGGCCTCCGATACGGTCAAGCGGATAATTTTCGAAAAATCCGAAGGCAATCCGCTGTTTGCCGAAGAACTGGTGCGCCACCTGACACCGGAACAGGCGTCCGACACAGAATTGACATTGCCACCCGGTGTGACGGGCGGGTCGATCCAGAACCTAGTTTTCAGCCGCTTTGACAAGCTGGCCTCGGAAGACAAGGCTGCGTTGAAACAGGCCGCCATCATTGGCCGGGTCATCAAGAAACGACATCTTGAGCACATCACGGGCAGTCCGGAAGCCGCCGCGCGCGTCTTTGATGTGGCCGCAACACATGGGCTGATCGATGCCGCCCCCAACACCGAGCATCAGCGTTTTGCGCACGTCCTGATCCAGGATGCGATTGAACGGAGCATTCCAAGTCTGGAGGCGCAGCAGATGCACCTGCGCGCCGCAGAGATCCTGCTGGAAACAGAAGCCGATATCAGGGATGATCTGGCGCCCAACGTGGCCACGCATTTCGACCGCGCTGGGATGCCGGAACAGGCCATTGCATATTACACGAAGTCCGCCAAATCGGCTTGGCAGGTCTATGCGCTTGATGCTTGTCTGGCGCATTTGGGCCGGGCGGAAGTGCTTTTGGATACGCCCGATGTTTCGATCCCCGATGACCTCTACGCGGATCTCATGATGACCTATTGCCGCGTGCTCGATATTGCGGGCGATTGGAAAAAGCTGATCACCCTGACAGAGAAACAGATGGACCGGCTGTCGCGCCTGAGAGATCGCCGCCCCTTGTCGATCTGCCTGACCATGCAGGCGAAGGGGAGCAATGAGATTGGCCAGTTCGACGCCGCCATGCAGCAGGTGGAGAAGGCCCTTGCCATCGCGGAGGAAGATGGCGACGAAAACGCGATGGCGGTGGCCAAAACCGTCAAGATGGACGTGCTAAACGACTCTGATGACGGTGAGCTTGAAGATGTTCTGCGGCTGTTTGAAGAAACCCGCGCCTATGCAGAGTCGGCTCAGGATCCGCACATGGCGCTGCTCCGGTTTTATGAAATGTCGACCTGCTATCGCAGGCTCGGCGACACACGCAAGTGCGCCGAGTTGGTCGAACAAATGGTGCAATACGGCCGCGATCACAATGACAGCCGCGCTTTTACCTTTGGCGAATGGTCCCGCGCGCTTTTGCTGACCATGGTCGAAGATTACCCCGCCGTCAAAGAGGCCACGGCACACAGCATGCGCAACGCACTGCCCGGAACCTTCGACTATACAACTGCGCAGGTGCTCAACCTCGGCGCGCGGCTGTTGACCGGGGACAAGACGATCACCAGTGATTTCCTCGAAGAGGTTTACAAAAAGCGGGTTGAATGCGGTGATATTTCGGTGGCCGTCGTGACGGCATTCTATTCTGCGAGCGTGCATTTCATAAACGGAGAAATTCGCGCTGGCTGGGCGCGACTGGAGCGTGCCGAAGCGCGCATGGAAGGTGGGGTCGAACGCGGTCTGCGCGCACAGTTTTTCATCAAGAAGGCCGAGCTTTTACTGACGATACGCGGCGTGTTTCCAAGCCCGACGCCGATACCTCAGCTTGCGCTTGCAGAAATGCCGATGGCCATGAAGTTAAGGATGCAGTCTGTTCGCATGGCCAGCGAGATTTATGATCGCCTCGATCGAGAGTTCGATTTTCCCGACGGCTTCCACCGCGCGCGGATAGAAATGGGGCGCGGTCTTGTTGCCAAGGCGCGCGGGAGGCGCGCCAAAGCTCAGGCCCACTTCCAGACTGCGCTGACACTATTTGAGCAACAGGAATTCGACACCCTCACTAATCATGTACGAACCTTTTTGAACTCCTGACGACACCATTCTGAGAGCACTTTCTGAAACTGTGGTCTAGTCCGGTTTCGCCTTTTTTAACATAACAATACTTATCTGATATTTTTAGTGTAATAGTGCATATTCAGTTTAGATTGCCTCAGAAATTTATCCAGTGATGCAATCCAAAATGAATGTGCCAGTATATAATCTGGTTTATCTATTATTTCTTGATACTTACGGGACACTTATAATGCGTCACATCATCAGGGTCGTTATCCCGGTTATAGGGAATGCGCATCAAGCATTCAGTCGGCTTTGGCGCTGCTGCGTCCTTGTTCCGTCGCTTGGCTGAGTGTTTGCGTGGGTGTCAATGCTTCGGGGTCTACAACCAGTTCGATCAGGTATCCGCCTTGTGCGGTGCGAGCCCGCTCCAAGGCAGCGGGAAAGGCCTCCGTTGTATCCACGCGTTCGCCAGACACACCAAACGACGCCGCGTATGCCACGAAATCCGGATTGAACAGGTCCGTCGCCATTTTGCGGCCCGGATGATTGCGTTCCTGATGCATCCGGATTGTGCCCAACATGCCGTTGTTGACGACCAGATAGATGACATCGGCATCATACATCCGGGCCGTCGCCATTTCCTGTGCGGCCATCAGAAAACAACCGTCCCCCGAGATGGAAATGACGGGCCGGTCGGGCGCGGTGATCTTGGCGGACACGGCGGCGGGGACGCCGTAGCCCATTGATCCGCTTGTGGGCGCCAATTGTGTGCGATAGCGGCAATGGCGGTGAAAACGGTGCGGCCAGACGGTGTAATTCCCTGCCCCGTTCGTCAGGATCGTATCCTTTGGCATCGTGTCGGTTATGTGCCGGATCACTTTGGCCATGTTCAGCGTGCCGGGTACGTCCGTCGGGTGTTGAAACGCCTCGTATTCAGCGCGTTGCAGGGCAACCCATTCGGCCCAACGGACCTTGCCATCTCCATCTGGCAAGACTGCAAGGGCTGCAAAAAACGCGGGCGCGCCGGACTGGATCGCCACTGTCGGGTTATAGACATGGCCCAGCTCTTCGCCACTGGGATGAATATGCACAAAATCCATCTGCGGCTCCGGAATATTGATCACTTCATAGCCTTGCGTCGTCATCTCGCCCAGCCGGGACCCGACAACGATCAGCAGATCGACCTCTTCGGCGATGCGTTTGCGCAAATTCGGCAAAGGCGCGATCCCGAGCACGCCCACATAGTTGGGATGATCGTTGTCGATGTAATCCTGACAGCGGAAACTCGTGGCGACCGGCAGGCCGGTGCGTTCGGCAAAAGCTGCTGCATCCTGCGCGACCTGCGCGCTCCAGCCCGGTCCGCCCACCAACAAAAGTGGTTTTTGCGCCTTGGCCAAACGGGCGCCAAGATCCGCGATCAACTCCGGGTCCGGCGACGGTTGCGGCACCGGGTGCGGGGTCAGGTCGGCAACCGAAACCGTCTCTGACAGCATATCTTCCGGCAGTGCCAGCACAACGGGTCCGGGGCGCCCGGACAGGGCCGTTTTCCAGGCACGGGACATGTATTCCGGAATGCGGGCGGCATCATCTATTTGCGCCACCCATTTGGCCATCTGTCCGAAAACCTGCCGGTAATCCATTTCCTGAAAGGCTTCCCGATCCACCATTGAGCGGCCAACTTGCCCGATCAAGAGGATCATGGGAGTTGAATCCTGAAACGCGGTGTGGACCCCATTCGAAGCATTGGTCGCCCCCGGCCCGCGGGTCACGGCACAAATGCCCGGCTTGCCGGTAAGTTTGGCATAGGCATCCGCCATATTGGCCGCCCCGCCCTCCTGCCTGCACACGATGGTCTTGATGCTGTCGGCGTGATCATGCAGGCCGTCCAGAAGGCCAAGAAAGCTCTCTCCCGGAACACAAAAAACCGTATCTGCTCCCAATATCTTGAGTTGGTCAGCGAGAACATGTCCGCCCGTGCGTGGTGTCTGCATTTCGGTCATTCTTTGTCTGTTCCTTCCTGTCTTGCCGTAAGCGCGTTCAGGCCGCTCCAATCGTCTTTCATGTCTACAGTGACATAGCTTGTCCGCCCGCTCACCAAGAAGACGACGACCGAGCCATCAATATGCGACATCTGATCTGTTTTCAGGACTGTTGAATGGTTGTGCAAGCAGACCCCACAATTGGCTACCCATAATCAGTGAGGCAGCGGACGCACCGTGATGACAATCGCAGGACTGACACGGTTCAAAACGCGTAGCTTTCCATCGCGTTTACCAACTCAGTGCTGCTTTGCGCGCAAGCCGCCTGACATGATGCGATCTTTTGCGGTGAGAAATAATGTGCCGCGTCAAGGATGTTGACCGTTCCGATCACTGCGTCCGTCTTCACCGGGATATTCAGCGCGGAGCCGCAGCCAAGGCTTTCAATCAAGGCATGATCCGGAAAATAGATCGCGAATTCAGGGACCGTGTTGGCGACGAAAATCTCGCCGCGTTCGACCACCTGCGTCGTCCACGCGCCCTGCGCCATAAGTTTGGTGCCAGAGACGGGATAGGCCTCTGGATGCGATGAAAAAACGCGCCGCGCAAGACCCGCAGCGCGATCCAGAACAGTCACGGTAAACAACCGCCCCCCTGTTTGCGCATGCAGGGCGCGAAAGATTTCTTCGGGGGGCGGTGTCGTGGTCATTCCTTTTCGACCAGACGATAAAAGACGTAATCCGAGGTCGCGCCGTTGACGAAGCCCTTGATATTATCACGCATTGCGACCTGCTTGATCGCCTGGAACATGATGACATAGGGGGCTTCAGCCTGGGTCTCCTGTTGCAGTTCAAGATACATCTCCAACCGCTTCTCCGCGTCCTGCTCGCCCAAGGCCGCCATCGTCTTGGCGTTCATTTCAGCCGGGGGCATCCACGCATTGCGCCATGTGGTAGTCGAAGCGTATTTGTCGTCCGAATTGTCGGCATTGTAGGCAAAGGCCTTGGCATTGGAATGCGGGTCCATGAAGTCAGGACCCCAATAGAGCAGCATCGCCTCATGCGTCCGGGCACGGTATTTGGTGATGACCTGCGCGCCGGTGCCCGCAACGATCTCAAGGTTGATCCCACCTTCCGCAAACGAGGCCTGCAAGGATTGCGCCATGTCCACAAACGGCGCGGCAGAGATCACGTCTAGCGTCACGTTGATCGGCAGTTCGACCCCGGCCTCAGCCAGAATTTGCTGCGCCTTTTCGGCGTCATAGCTGTAGGGCGTATCTGTCAACGCACCGGGGAACCCATCAGGCCAAAACGCCTGATGCACCTTCATCTGCCCTTTAAGCAGGCTGTCGGCCATGCCTTCGTAATTCACCAGATAGCGCGCTGCTTCCCACACTGCCGGGTCGGTCAGCGCATCGACCTTTTGATTGAACGACACCCAATGTACCGCCGCCTGCGGATATGTCTCGACAACCACGCCTTCGGCGCCCGCCAAGCCACTGACCTGGTTGGGATCGAGGTTTTTGGCCATATCGACGTCGCCTGCTTCAAGCTGCAGGCGTTGCGAAGACCCTTCGGGGTTGTGCTGAATCACCACGCGGTCCATCGCGGGCGCACCCTGATAATAATCCGGATTTGCCTGAAGAATCAGAATTTCAGCCGGGCGATAGCTGGCCAGGCTGAACGGGCCGGTGCCTGCGGAATTATTGTTCATCCACGCGTGGCCCATATCCCCGTCGACCTCGTTGGCCATGACGGTTTTCATATCAACGACGGACGCAGGGCGTGCGGCCAACACGTTCAACACGAAAGACGGGGCGAAATCTCCAACGTAGCGCACAGTGATTGTGTTGCCGTCGGTCGTGACCATTTCGGCGATGTTTTCCGCGGTCCAACCGAGTTGGGTCAGGATGAAAGACGGCGCTTTATCAAGTGCGACCACCCGGGTCCATGAGCCAAGCACATCTTCCGCTGTCAGCGGATTCCCGGAATGAAACGTCACCCCGTCGCGCAGGGTGAACGTCACCGTTTTTGCATCGGCGTCGACGGTCCAATCCGTTGCCAGCGCCGGAGCCAGCACAGTGGTGTCCATCGCATCGTACCGCACCAGCGTGTCGTAGGTATTCGCCACGTACTCGCCCGAGCTGAACTCATAGGCCGAGGCCGGGTCAATCGTCACGATGTCGTCGATGTTTTGTGCCACGACCAGCATGTTGGGCGGCGTTTCCGCCCAAACCGGGGTAAGCGCGAGCGTGCCTGCCAAAAGGCTTGCCGCCAGAACAGATTTCAGATGAGACATCAAAGTCCTCCAAGGCAGAGTTTCAAATCATCGCGCCCTTAAATCGACGCTTGCAGCAAATGCTGCGCATAAGGATGCGTAGCTTCCATGCGCTGCAAGGCGGCCACATCCATAATCTCGACAATTTCACCGTCCTTCATCACGGCCAGCCGGTCACACATGTGACCCACCACAGACAGATCATGGGAGACCATCAAATAAGTCAACTTATGTTCCTGCCGGAGATCGGCCAGCAGGTTCAAAATTTCCGCTTGCACCGAAACATCCAACGCCGAGGTCGGCTCGTCCAACAGCAGGAGCGCAGGTTCCGGAGCCAGCGCCCGTGCAATCGCCACGCGCTGTCTCTGCCCGCCCGACAGTTGGTGCGGATAGCGAAAGCGGAATTTTTGGCCCAGCCCCACATCATCCAACAGCTTGACGACACGTGCGTCAATTTGTTTGAAACCGTGCAAGTGCAACGTTTCGCCCAGTACCTGATCCACGGAATGACGCGGATGCAATGATGCATAGGGGTCTTGGAACACCATCTGTACCGTCTTGAAAAATGCCTTTGGCCGTTTTTTCGTAAGTGCCGTCTGCTGCACGGTGATGCGGCCCGACCAGTTGGGTGCAAGCCCGGTGATCGCCCGCAGGATCGTTGATTTTCCCGATCCGCTTTCCCCGACCAGCCCAAAGCTTTCGCCCTGTGCCACGTCGAATATGGCCGCTTTCACGGCCTCCACGCGATTACGGGCGGTGCCAAACCAGACGTCAAGGTTTTCAATTTCCAGCATGTTCATACGCGACCACTCACGCTGGGTGCTTCAGACCACGCCGGGTCCCGTTTCAGCACCTCCAGCCGGTCGCGCGGCGCATCGAGCCGGGGCAGAGAGTTCAGCAACCCGCGTGTATAGCTGTGCTTGGCCTCGTGAAGTTTGTTCGCCTCACAGACCTCGACGATCCGACCGGCATACATGATCAGCACGCGGTCGCAAAAATCAGCCACAAGGTTAAGGTCATGACTGATGAAGATCAGACCCATGCCGCGTTCCTTGACCAACCCGTCCATAATGTCGAGAACCTGCCGCTGCACCGACACATCCAGCGCGCTCGTGGGTTCATCCGCGATCAGAATTTCAGGGTTCGGGATCAGCATCATCGCGATCATGATCCGTTGCCCCATGCCGCCGGACATTTCGTGCGGATAGGCGCGCATCACGCGCTCGGCGTCGCGGATCGACACGGCGTTCAGCATCTCGATCGCCTTGGCATAGGCTTCGGATTTGGAGGTCTTGTTGTGCAGCCTGTAGGCTTCGATGATCTGATCGCCAATGGTTGTCACCGGATTCAGCGAGAACTTCGGGTCCTGCATCACCATCGAAATCCGCCGACCGCGGACGGCGCGCATTTCCTTTTCAGTTTTTTTGAGCAGGTCGACGCCATCCAGATTGATATGGTCCGCCGCGACGATACCTGGTGATCGGATCAAGCGCAGGATTGCGCGGCCGGTCATCGACTTGCCCGATCCGCTTTCGCCGACGATGCCAAGCCGTTCCCGGCCAAGCGAAAAGGACACACCGCGCACCGCGTCAAACACACCCTGACGGGTCGGGAACTTTACCCACAGGTTTTCAACATCCAGAAGGTTTTCCATCATTCACCCGCCTTCGGATCAAGCACATCGCGCAGCCCGTCACCCAGCAGGTTGAAGGCCAGAGACACGGTAAAGATTGCAAGGCCCGGCATGGTGGCCACCCACCAGTGATCAAGGATGAACCGCCGCCCCTCCGAGATCATTGCGCCCCATTCCGGGCTGGGCGGTTGCGCGCCCAGACCCAGGAAGCCAAGGCCTGCCGCCGCCAGAATAATCCCTGCCATATCAAGCGTCACCCGCACGATCAGGGATGAAATGCACAGCGGCCAGATATGTTTGGTGATGATCCGCAGCGCCCCTGCCCCCTGCAACTGGATGGCAGAGATATAGTCGGAGGACCGGATCGTCAGCGTCTCGGCCCGTGCAATTCGCGCATAGGGCGGCCATGCGGTCAGCGAGATCGCGAGCACGGCATTTTCAATCCCTGCCCCCAGTGCCGCCACAAAGGCGAGGGCCAGAACCAGCCGGGGAAAGGCCAGAAAAATATCAGTGATCCGCATCAGGACGACATCGACCCACCCCCCGACATAACCGGACACCGTGCCCACCAGCAGCCCGACCACTGGTGCAATCAACGCCACCAAGGCCACGATATACAGCGTGATCCGCGCGCCATAAATCAGCCGCGACAGGATATCCCGCCCTAGACTGTCGGTACCAAAGATATGACCCGGCGTGCCCAAGGGTGCCAGCCGGTTGCCAAGATCCTGCACAAACGGATCATGCGGAGAGATCAGCGGTGCGGCCGCCGCGATCAGGACCAACAACAGCAGAATGATCAAACCGATCATCGCCATCGTGTTGGATCGAAACGACAGCCAGCCCTGATAGAGCGCCGACATTTTGGCATGCCGCCGCGAGGTTGGCGTGTCTGTCAGCAACCACGCGCGCAAGTAGTGTTCGGCCATCTATTTGGCCCTCGGGTCAAAGACCTTGTAGAGCAGGTCAGAGAAGATATTGAGCAGGATGAAGATCAGCCCCACCACGACCGTCCCGCCCAGAACAGCGTTCATATCCGCGCTCAGAAGGGCGGTGGTGATATAGCTGCCGATGCCCGGCCAGGAAAAGATAATCTCGGTCAACACGGACCCTTCCAGCAGGTTTGCGTAGCTCAGCGCGATCACGGTGATCAATTGCACGCGAATGTTCTTGAACGCGTGTTTCCACACCACGTCCCATTCCGACATACCCTTCACGCGGGCGGTCGTGACATATTCCGCGCTCAGCTGTTCCAGCATGAACGAACGCGTCATGCGACTGATATAGGCCAGCGAGAAGTAGCCCAGCAGCGAAGCAGGCAGAATGATATGGCTGAATGCGTCTTTGAAAACGTCCCAGTTGCCGTCGAGCGCCGCGTCAACAAGGATCAGACCCGTGACGCTTGGCACGACATCGACGTAGAAGATACCCACCCTGCCCGGTCCGCCGACCCAGCCGAGAATGCCGTAAAACACCAGCAGGCCCATCAGACCCAACCAGAAGATCGGCATCGAATAACCCACGAGGGCCAGAACACGCGCCACCTGATCAATCCACGATCCCTTGCGTACGGCGGCCAACACGCCCAGCGGGACGCCCAGAACGATGCCAATGATAATGCCCAAAGTGGCAAGCTCGAGCGTGGCTGGGAAGACGCGCGCAATGTCTTCGGCAACGGGCCGCGCGTTCAACAGGGAGATGCCAAAATCAAGGTGGATCACGTCCCAGATATAATAGAGGAATTGCACGATCAGCGGCTTGTCGAGGCCAAGCTCAAGGTACACGGCGTCATAGGTGGATTGCGACGCCCGCTCGCCCACAATGGCCAACACCGGGTCAATCGGCATGACCCGACCGATAATGAAGGTGATGAACAACAGACCCAGCAGCGTCACCGCGATCGAGCTGAGGGTCATCGCCGTGGTCTTTATCCATTGCGGAAAAAGAGGCCCCCGGGGGCGCCTCTCGGTGTTGTTGTCGGTCAGCGCCATTTACTTGGTGACCTGCCAGTACGCAGCGGCGGTCACAGCCTGACCTGTAGACCAATTCTTGACGTTGTCGCGCAGGGCCGATTGCTCGATCTGCTGGAACATCATCACGAAGGGGGAGATTTCACGGAACTCCTCCTGGATATCGAGGTACATCTGGACGCGCGTATCCCGATCACCCTCGGTCACAGCGGCCTCGACCTTTTCGGTCAGCCCGCCCGTATCCCAACCGGTGCGCCATGCCAGAAGGCCTGTCGCGTTCGCTTCGTCCGAGTTGTCGGGATTGTAGGCAAACGTGCCCGCGTTGGTCTGTGGATCAGGATAGTCCGGACCCCAGGCACCCAGATACACATCCAGTTCACGCGCCCTGTAACGGCCCAGGATTTGCGCGGCCGTGCCGACGGTGATGTTCACCTTGATGCCAGCCTGCGCGGCAGCGTTCTGGAAGGATTGGCCAATCTCGATCCGCTCTTGTGCTTCGCGCACGCCAATCTCGACTTCGAGGTTCTCGACACCCGCGGCGGCCAGCAGTTCCTTGGCCTTCTCGATGTTGTACGTGAACGGGTTTTCGTCGGAGGCACCCAGATAGGTCGCGGGCAGGAAGTTCTGGTGGATCGTGTACTGCCCCTTGAGGAAGCTGTCGCGCATACCTTCGTAGTCGATCAGGTATTTGAACGCCTGACGGACCTCTGGCTTGGACAGTTCAGGATGCTTCTGGTTCAGCGCCAGATACATCAAACGGCCCTTCAGTTCGTCCGCAATCACGACACCATCGGCAGAGGACGCACCGGCGATATCTTCGGGGTTGAGGTTGCGCGCGATATCGATATCGCCACGTTCCAGCAACAACCGCTGCGAGGCGCTCTCAATGACGTGGCGCACGATCACGCGCTCCATCGCGGGCGCACCGCCGTAATAGTCTGGGTTCGAAGACAGCGTGACACTCTCGTTCGGCTTCCAGCTGTCCAGCTTGTAGGGGCCCGAGCCTGCCGAATTGGTCTTGAGCCAGGTGTTGCCCATGTCGCCGTCGACCTCATTGGCCATGACGACTTGCTTGTCGACGATGCCGCCGATGGTGGCGGTCAGACAGTTCAGCACGAAGGACGTCGCATATTTCTTGTCCGTCGTGATCATCAGCTGGTTGCCATCGGCCTTGATCGTCTCGGTCACGTTTTCGGGCGTGAAGCCGAACTGCGTCAGGATGAAGGCCGGCGTCTTGTTCAGGATCACAGCACGTTGCAGCGAAAACGCGGCATCTTCGGCTGTGACAGGGTTGCCTGAATGGAATGTGACGCCCTCACGCATGGTGAAGGTAATCGTCTTGCCGTCTTCGGACACTGTCCAGCTTTCGGCCAGATCGGGTTGATACCCGGCAGCCAGATCGTTCGGGTCAAGATTGACCAACCGACCATAAACATTGCGGCTGATATCGGAGCCCGCAAATTCAAAGCTCTCGGCGGGATCAACGGTTGTGACGTCGTCAATGCGGTGCGCAATGACAAGCATATTGGCCGGCGTTTCAGCATGGGCGGTAAAGGACGTAACCCCGACAGCAAGGCAGATCGCCGCACTCGTCAGTAGTCTGTTAAAGGCATTCATTTTCAGAACCTCTCCTGTTGCATTTCATTCGTCTGTTCTGGCTTTGGGAGTTATTCCCCCCACGTTTTTTCCAGCACACGCAGCCAGTTCTCGTGGCAAAGTTTTGCCATCAGCGCATCATCATAGCCATTTTGCGCCATCGCGTGCCTCAATTCGGGCAGTTCTGCACAAGAGGTGAGCCCCTCGGGCACAATTGCCCCGTCGTAATCCGACCCGAACCCGACCCGGTCTTCGCCCAAATGTTCGATCAGGTGATCGAGATGCCTCAGCATTTGTTCCAAGGGCACATCAGGCAGCATTCGTCCGTCCGACCTCAGAAAGGCCACGGCGAAGTTCAAGCCAACCATACCATCGCTCTCGCGAATGGCCGCCAACTGTTTGTCTGTCAGGTTCCGCGAGTGCGGGCAGATCGCGCATGCGTTGGAATGGGTGGCGACGAGCGGCTTGGTGGAATGGCGCGCAACATCCCAGAACCCGGCCTCGTTCAGATGCGACAGATCCAGCATGATGTTCATCTCATCACAGCGCCTGACGAGCCGAAGGCCATGATCCGTCAGCCCTGCCCCGATATCGCCGGAGCTTGGGTACCGGAACGGCACGCCATGGCCAAAGATTGTCGTTCTGCTCCAGACCGGCCCGATGGACCGCAAACCGGCCTGATAAAGCACTTCGAGCGTGTGAAAATCAGGGTCAATGGCCTCCGCGCCTTCGATATGAAAGATCGCGGCCATTTTCCCGCTGGCCAAGGCTGCCCGGATGTCAGCACTGGTCCGACAGATGGAAAGCGCTCCGCGTCGCTCAAGATCAAACAGGATCGCCGCCTGCGCCATGACCACCGGAAACGCATCTTCCCAGTCGATAGGATCCGGCAAAGGCAGGTCATAGGTAGGCTTCATCATTTCTTCGAATTTGAAATCCCGATCCATCGGTGAGGGCACATAGACCGCGAAAAAGCCACCTCCAAAGCCACCGGCCCGGGCGGATGGAATATCGATGGCACCGTCACGCCCGGTCAAAAAGCTCTCGGATGCGGACAAGCCGCCTTCCTGAAATAATTTGAGCAAGACATCGTTGTGGCCATCAAAAATGGCAGGACCAGATTTTGTTTCCAAAGTATGCACACTCCAACTTGCGGGCAGCTTACGTCATATTTTCTCATAGACGACTCCGTATTCGATGATAAAAGCTCATGGAGCTATGAGATTATTGCAGAGGGTCCGATGGCGGAAAGAACATGGCACAGCCTTCCGGAGTACGAAGCCCTGCGTGCGTTGATGGAAAGCGGAACAACGTCCAAGGCCGCCGTGCGTCTGGGCCTGTCGCAATCTGCGGTCAGCCGGTCCATTTCCAGTCTCGAGGCCCGTTTGGGGCGCCTCCTTTTTGAGCGTGACGGCGGCAGATTGCGGCCAACCTCCGAAGCCGCGCGCCTGAACAAACGACTGGACCCCCTTTTCGAGGCTCTCGACCGTATCGACGGCCCACCGGAACCGGCACAGGAGACCCTCAGGCTGATTGCGCCCCCAACGTATGCCCATCGATTTCTGGTGCACCACATCGCGACCTTCCTGACGGCCAACCCGCATTTCTTTGTCAGCCTCGAAGTCGCCTCGTCCGAGGAAATCATCCGCAGTATTCAAGAGCAGCGCTTTGATCTTGGCCTCATGGGGGTCGAGATGTCGCGCGAAGGTGTAACGCTGACACCTTACCGTGTTGCTACGGCCGCTTGCGCAATCCCGGACGCGCATCCGCTGGCCGCGCTGGAGGTCATCCGACCACAAGACCTGCACGGGCAACGATTGATCGCGCTGAGCCATCGCCACGCCCGGCGCGCGCAGCTTGACAAGGTTCTGACAAACGTGCGCAGCGTGCCCCGCATCGTTGCCGAAGCCTCCACATCCTTTGCAGCTGTCGATCTGGTCCGGGAGGGTCTGGGCGTCACAGTCGTGAACCCCTTCCCCGTTGCGCAATACAGGTCTGACGATGTCAGCTTTCGCCTTTTTGACTCTCCGATCAAATACAGCACCTATTTCGTGACATCCGAACATGCGCCGACACCCGCCATCGCGCGTGCCTTCATCCGACATTTGCGCCTTCACACCCTCAAGACACCCTTTACCGACAAGGCCTGAGTCTAGCGGGCAGGAACGAGACCCTTGAGCAGGCTGGACAGTAAGAACACCAGCGCCGCGACGCAAACGATGGACGGACCGGCGGGTGTATCCAGCACAAAAGCCGCGCGCAGACCAATCGTGACGGACAAGATGCCGATCACGCCAGCGGCCAGTGCCATCCCTTCGGGTGTCCGGGACAAGGGGCGCCCGGCAGCGGCCGGAATGATCAGCATGGCAGCGATCAGCAAGACCCCCACCACCTTGATCGCCACGGCCACGGTAATGGCCAATGCGAAGGTCAAAACCAGTTGTTCGCGTTTCGGGTCGATGCCGCTGGCATAGGCCAGATCTTCGTTCAGGGTGGACGTCAGCAGGGCAGACCATCGCCAGCCGATCAACGCCACGACAAGCGCCGCCCCACCCCAGATCACGGCCAGGTCCCCGCGTGAGACAGCCAGAATATCCCCAAACAGATAGGCCATCAGGTCGATCCGGATGCCGGACAGGAATGAAACCGCGACGAGCCCGAAGGCCAGCGCCGAATGTGCAAGCACTCCCAGCAGCGTGTCCATCGCATAGCCCCGGCCCGACAAGAAGCTGACCGTCATGGCCATGAGCAAGGCGACGGTTATGGTGCCGATGAAGATCGACATAGAGAAGGCCAGCGACAGGGCCACCCCAAGGATAGCCGCATGGGCCGTCGCATCGCCAAAATACGCCATCCGTCGCCAGACCACGAAACAGCCCAGGGGAGCCGCGGCAATGGCCACACCGATCCCCGCCAACGCGGCGCGCACCATGAAATCATCAAACATCAGTGCGTCGTCTCCGAATGATCGTGATGCGCGTGGCCATGGTCGTGATCATGACCATGGTCATGGTCGTGGCGGTAAAGCGCCAACGCCCCGCCCGTTCCCGTGCCAAAGAGCGCGCGATATTCTGGCGCGGAGGCGACAACCGCCGGCGTGCCTTCACAGCAGACATGCCCGTTCAGGCAAATCACCCTGTCGGAGGCGCTCATGACAACATGCAATTCGTGGCTGATCATCAGCACCGCACAGCCTGTGTCCTGCCGGACCTGTTCGATCTGCTGATAGAACGAAGCCGAACCGCGCTGATCCAAACCCTGCGTCGCTTCATCCAACAGCAAGAGGTCCGGCTTGCCGATCAATGCCCGCGCCAAGAGCACCCGTTGAAACTGGCCCCCCGACAATTGCGACATCTGCGCCTTGGCCAGATCCGGCACTCCCGCTTGCGACAATGCCGCATCAATCTCGGACGACGCAACGCCGCCCGGCAGCCTCAGAAACCGCGCAACTGTCATTGGCAATGTCTCATCGATATGCAGCTTTTGCGGGACATAGCCGACCCGGACGCCCTTGCCACGGGTCACCCGTCCCGCAGACGGTTTCACAGCGCCGATGATCGCACGCAGCAGGCTGGTCTTGCCGGAACCGTTTGGGCCAACGATGGTCAAGATCTCTCCGGGGTTCACATCAAGCGAGACATGCGACAGCACCGTCCGGGCGCCATATTTGACGCTCAGGTTTTCGACGTGAACGAGGCTCATGCGTCGGCCTTGAGTGCGCAGGAAGGGCAAACGCCTTCGGCTTCAACGACCGTGCGTTCAATGCGAAACCCGGTCGCGCGGGCCGCATCCCCCAAGGCGCTTCGGCCCGGCGCGGAGTGTGTTTCGGCGACGGCGTCGCACATGCGGCAGATCATGAAGGCGGGCGCATGGGTCTGCCCGGGATGGGTGCAGGCGATAAACGCATTCAAACGCTCGATCTTGTGCGCCAGCCCGTTCAGGACCAGAAAATCAAGGGCGCGATACGCGACAGGTGGCTGCGAGCCAAAACCATCTTCGCGCAACCGATCAAGGATCGCATAGGCCCCGAGCGCCCGATGTTCCTGCAACAAGATCTCCAGAACCTTGCGGCGCACGGGCGTGAACCGCAGCCCATCCTGCGCACAGCGCGCTTCGGCCGCAGCCAAGGTGTCACTGACACAGGCGGTGTGATCGTGATGCGCAAATCCAAGAGGCGCGTCAGGGACCGGCATTTTTTTATCCGACTCACTTGTCATGTTATTACATTTTAATTATCCATCGTGGAATGTTATAAAATCACATAGGTGAACCGATGTCCAGAAAGCTGATGATACTGACTTTGACCGCCTCACTGATGGGCGGCACCGCGATCGCAGATGTTCCGCGCGTCGTAGCTGACATTGCGCCTGTTCATTCGCTGGTTGCACGTGTCATGCAGGGTGTCGACGCGCCTGATCTCATCATTCAATCCGGCGCCAGCCCGCATGAATACAGCCTGCGCCCATCAGAGGCCGCAGCCTTGCAAGACGCTGACCTCGTCTTTTGGATCGGCCCTGACTTGACGCCGTGGCTTGAAGAGACGCTCAAGACACTCTCCCCCGACGCGACGACGACCCCGTTGATGGAAGCCGACGGCACGCTCGAACTTGAGTTTCGCGAAAACGCGCTCTTTGAAGGACATGACCATGGCGATGATGATGACCATGATCACGAAAAGGCCGAAGGGCATGACCACGATGCCCATGCCGACGAAGAGCACAACCACGCAGAACATGCCCATGACGCGCACGAAGAAGCCGGGCACGACGATCACGGCCATGGGGCACATGACCCTCATGTCTGGCTGTCTCCCCAGAACGCTGCAACCTGGCTGAATGTCATCGCCGCACAACTCTCTGCCGCGGATCCGGACAACGCAGGGGCTTATTTCGCAAATGCAGCTGCCGGTCGCAGTGAGATTGACACCTTGATCGATCAGGTCAACACAAAGCTGGCCCCCCTCCGCGGTGGACAGTTTATCGTCTTTCACGATGCTTATCAGTATTTTGAAGTGGCTTTCGACTTCCCGGCTGCGGGTGCCATTTCACTCAGCGACGCGTCCGATCCAAGCCCGGCACGTTTGGCTGAAATCCGGGCGCGGATTGCGGACCAAGGCGTGAATTGCGTTCTGGCGGAACCGCAGTTCAACCCCGGCCTTGTGGATACCGTTCTGGATGGAACCGACGCCAAGACCGGCATCCTCGATCCGCTTGGATCGGGCTTGGAGCTTGGGCCGACGCTCTATCCCGCGCTTATTGCCAGCCTTGCCGACACATTGACCGAGTGTTTGTGAACTGACGGCTGCAAACATAAGCGGGCCAAGGCTTCCTAGTCCGCTTCATGCCGCCTCCGGACAGACGCAGGCCGGGCGGCAAGCGTCAGTGTGGCCTCCGGCCTGGGCGTCTGGCTGATCACTTTGCCGTTCGCGATCACATGAAGGCGCGTGGCGCGTAGGCGCAACGCCTCGATCGGAGCGCCCGCATCCAGGATCACCAGCGACGCCTTGGCCCCCACATGCAGCCCATAATCGGGCAAGCCCATGGTTTTTGCGTTGTGGGTCGTCACCATGTCAAAACATATGCGCATTTCTTGCGGGCTGGTCATTTGCGCCACATGCAGTCCCATAAAGGCCACATCCAGCATGTCTGCCGTCCCCAGCGAATACCATGGGTCCAGCACGCAATCCTGTCCCCACCCGACGTTGATCCCCTGGGCCAGCATCTCTTTGACGCGGGTCAGACCGCGCCGTTTCGGGAACGTGTCATGCCGCCCTTGCAGCACGATATTGATCAGTGGGTTCGGGATCACGTTCACTTCGGCCTCCGCGATCAGCGGCAGCAGCTTGGAAACATAATAGTTGTCCATCGAATGCATCGAGGTCAGGTGCGACCCCGCAACCCGGCCCTGAAGGCCAAGGCGCTGCGTCTCGTTGGCCAGCGTTTCGATATGCCGCGACAGCGGGTCATCCGTCTCGTCGCAGTGCATATCGACCTGCAAACCGCGCACCGCCGCAATCTCACACAGCTCGGTGACCGAAGCCGCACCGTCCGCCATGGTGCGTTCAAAATGCGGGATGCCGCCGACAATATCGACGCCCTTATCCAAAGCGCGGATGGTGTTCGCACGTGCGGTCGGATCGCGGTAAAATCCATCTTGCGGGAAGGCCACGAGTTGCAGGTCGATATAATCTTTGACCTTGTCACGCACCTCAAGCAGCGCCTCGACCCCCAACAACCGATCATCGCAGGTGTCCACATGGCTCCGGATTGCAAGCAAGCCCATGCTGGCTGCCCAATCGCAGTAGCTCAGCGCGCGTTCGACGACCTCGTCATGGGTCATGACCTGCTTGAGCTCGCCCCAAAGGCCGATCCCCTCCAGCAAAGTGCCCGACGCGTTGATCCGGGGCAAACCGTATGACAACGTGGCGTCCATGTGAAAATGCGGGTCCACAAAGGGCGGGCTGACCAGATCGCCGGTCGCATCGATGATCTGCCCTGCCTGCGCCTCGCCAAGTTGATCCACCGCCGTGATCTTGCCGCCCTTGATCCCGATATCGGCGACCCGCCCGTCCGGCAGGCTGCCGCCTTTGACGATCAGATCGAACATCAGCGTTCTCCTTTGTTGAAAGGCACCATCAGGGCGGCAGGCACTTCGGCCCGGCGCGACATGACGACCAGTGCCAGAATGGACAGGATGTACGGCATCATCAGGAAAATCTGATATGGGATCTGGGTGCCGAGGCTGGTCTGCTGCACCCGGATTTGCAGCGCATCGAAGGCCGCAAACAGAACCGCGCCCAACAGTGCTTTGCCCGGACGCCACGACCCGAACACGACCAGCGCAATACAGATCCAGCCCCGCCCGTTCACCATCTCGAAAAAGAAGCTGTCAAAGGCCGACATCGTCAGAAACGCGCCCCCAACCGCCATCAATCCGCTGCCGAACATGACGGCCCCCATGCGGATCGCCGTCACCGACAAGCCCTGCGCCGCCACCGCTGCAGGGTTTTCGCCCGCAGCACGCACCGCAAGCCCCAGCGGCGTACGGTAGAGGACCACGGCCACCACTGCGACAAGGATGAAAGCCAGATAGGTCAGCGGGGTTTGAGAAAACAGCGCAGGCCCCAGCAGCGGGATATCGGACAAGATTGGGATCTCATAGGGCTGAAACGCTTGGATTTTCGGCGGGCTCGTGACCTCTGGCAAGGCGAGCCGATAGGCGTAATACGTTGATGAGGTTGCCAGCAAGGTGACACCCAATCCCACCACGTGTTGCGACAGGCCAAACGGCACCGTCAGGATACTGTGCAGCAGGCCAAATCCCATGCCAACAATCATCGCAACGCACACGCCAACCCACAGGCCCGTGCCGGAATAGACCGCCATCCAACCCGCAAATGCGCCGGCGACCATGATGCCTTCGATGCCAAGGTTCAAAACACCCGCCCGTTCGCAGATCAACTCGCCCAATGTCGCAAAGATCAGCGGGCTGGCGATGCGGATCGCAGCGGCCCAAAAACTGGCGGTGAACAGGATTTCGATAATCTCCATCGCTCTAATCCCTTACCACGCGAAACCGCGCCAGCATGATCGCCAGAACCATCAGCAACAGCGCGACCGCCAGCATGATATCCGCCAGATAGGTCGGCACGTCCGCCGCGCGGCTCATGCTGTCTGCACCCACAAAGATGCCTGCAACGAACAGCGCCGCAACCACAACGCCCAGCGGATTAAGCAGCGCCAGCATCGCCACGATAATCCCGGTGTAGCCAAAGCCCGGCGACAGATCGAGCGTCAGACTGCCCTTCAGCCCCGCCACTTCGGAAAACCCCGCAAGCGCCGCCAGCCCACCGGACAACAGCGCCGTTTTGACCAGCACAAGGTTGATCGGAATGCCCGCGAACGCGGCGGCCTGTTTGTTCAGACCAACGGCGCGCATCTCATAGCCCAATGTGCTGCGCGTCTGGATCACCCAGACACCAACGGCCGAAATGAGCGCAAGGGCAAATCCCCAATGCAGGCGCAATCCTTCAAAAATCCGTGGCAGACGCGCCTCTGGGATCAGGCGCGCGGACTTGGGCCAACCCATGCCCATCGGATCCTTGAGCGGCCCTTCGAGCAGCATCGAGATGAACAAAAGAAAGATAAAGTTGAAAAGCAGGGTCGTCACAACCTCATCCACCCCGAAACGGGTTTTCAACAAGGCGGGGATCAACAGCAAGAACGCGCCCGCCAGAATGCTCGCCAGGATAATCACCGGCAGGAGCGCAGCCGAGGGCCATGGCAAGAAACCAGTGCCCAGCAAGACGGTCATCAGCGCCCCGGCATAAAGCTGCGCCTCGGCCCCGATGTTCCAAAATTTGGCACGAAAGGCGACGGCAACCGCAAGCCCGGTAAAGATCAGCGGTGTCGCCCGGTTCAGCGTCTCAAGCAATGCAAATTGCGAGCCGAACGCCCCTTTGAGGATCAACCCCAAAACCGAAAACGGGTTCGCCCCGGCGAGCATCGCCAACAGCGATGCGATCACGATCGTCGTCGTCAGCGCCAGCGCAGGCGGAACCAGCTTGCGCCCCAGACTTGGGTTCTTGATCGGCTCAAGACGCATGGGCGACCTCGTCTTCAAAACCTTGCCCGGCCATCCAAAGGCCAAGCTGCGCAGGCGTCATCTGCCCACGATCAAACGCGGGCGACAACCGCCCGTCCGCAATCACATGGATCACATCCGACAGGGCCATGACCTCATCCAGATCTTCGGAGATCAACAGCACTGCGGCTCCGCGGTCGCGCGCCGCGAGCAACTGGCTGTGCACATAGTTGACCGCCCCGATATCCAGACCGCGCACGGGTTGGTTGGCAAGGATCACTTGCGGATTGGCCTCGAGCACGCGCCCAAGGATCAGCTTTTGCATGTTGCCCCCCGACAGCAAGCGGATCGGCGTATCTGCTCCCGGGCACCGCACGTCGTATTTGTCGATGATGGCATCCGCAAACGCCCGCGATTTGCCCCAGTTGAGCCAGCCGCGTGTGCTGAAATCAGCGGATTTGTACCGCTCCAGAATCGCGTTTTCGGTCAGATCGAAATCGGCGATGGTGCCCGTCTTGTGGCGATCTTCGGGGATGCGGGCGATACCGCTTTGCACGGCCGCCCGCGGGGTCCAGTTGTTCACCTCGGCGTCGGCCAACAGAACCTGCCCCTGCGCCGGGCTCACCAGCCCGCCCACGACATCCGCCATCGCGGCCTGCCCGTTGCCCGACACGCCCGCAAGCCCGATGATCTGCCCTGCCCGCAGTGCCAACGACACCGAGCGCAAGCCCGGCGCATTGCCAACGTCCGGCGTCGTGACATTACGCAACTCAAGCAGGGCCGCGCCAGGGGTGGATTTCGCGACCTTTGGCGGCGTCGCCTCGGTGCCCATCATCATGGCCGCAAGGGCCTGCTTGTCCGTATCGGCAATCCGCACGCCGCCCGCCATCTTGCCGTGGCGCAGCACCACGACCCGGTCGGCAATCGCCATCACCTCGTGCAGCTTGTGCGAAATGAAGATGATCGACAGCCCGTCGGCAATGGCCAGCCGCAGGGTGGCAAAGAGATCATCGGTTTCCTGCGGGGTCAGCACTGCTGTGGGTTCATCCAGGATCAGGATGCGTACATCGCGGTAGAGCGCCTTCAGAATCTCGACCCGTTGCCGCTCTCCGACCGAAAGCGCGCCGACACGCGCGTCGGGCGACACCGCAAGGTGATACTTTTCGGACAGCGCCGTAATGCGCGCCCGTGCCCCTGCCCTGTCAGACCTCAGGCTCAGCAACGACCGGACACCCAGCGTGATATTTTCCTGAACCGTCAGATTGTCGGCAAGGGTAAAGTGCTGATGCACCATCCCGACACCCGCATCCAAAGCCGCCCGAGAATTTCCGGGGGGAATGGTTTCGCCAAAAACACGCACCGTGCCGCTGTCAGCCGTGTACTGACCGAACAGGATATTCATCAGCGTCGTCTTGCCCGCTCCGTTTTCGCCCAGCAAAGCGACAACTTCGCCCTGGTTCAGCGAAAGGCTGACCGCATCATTCGCGGTCAGCTCTCCGAAACGCTTGGTGATCGCGTCGAGCGACAGGGCCTCGACGGGGGTGCTGCACATGGCGGATCAGGACGACGTCGGCTCGTCGTCGTTGATCGTGACCGTGAAGGCCCCCGATTTGATCTCTGCCTCACGTTGTTTGACCAACTCCATCGCAGCGGCGGGTACCTTTCCTTCGAACGTGCCGAGCGGGGCCAGTGACGTGCCCCCTTGGTTCATGAACGAGTAGACTCCATAATCTGCAGCGGTGAACGTGCCCGCCTGTAACTCGGCGATGGCTTTGTCCAGGGTCGGCTCAAAGTGCCAGATCGCAGAGGCGACCACGGTGTCGGGATATTCGGCCTGCGTATCGATGACGTTGCCGATCGCCAGAATGCCTTTCTCCTTGGCGGCATCTGACACGCCAAAACGTTCCGCATACAAGATATCAGCGCCGTTTTCGATCATCGCAAAGGCTGTTTCCTTGGCCTTGGGTGGATCGAACCAGCTGCCGATAAAGCTGACCTGAAATTTTATATCGGGGTTCATTTCCTTTGCACCGGCCATAAAGGCGTGCATCAGACGATTGACCTCGGGGATCGGGAAGCCACCGACCATCCCGATATTCCCGGTCTCCGTCATGGATCCCGCAATGATTCCAGATAGATATGATGCATCCTGAATGTAGTTGTCGAAGATAGCGAAATTCGGCAGCGCCGCGTCTTCCTTGAAGCTTGAACCCATCAGAAAGGCCACGTCCGGATACTCGGCGGCAACTTCGCGGGCTTCGGCTTCTGCACCAAACACCTCGCCGATGATCAGCTTGTTGCCAGCTTCGGCATATTCGCGGATGACCCGGGCGTAATCGGTGTTACTGACGTTCTCCGAAAACGTATATTCGATATCGCCACGTTCCTGAGCGGCCAGTGCCGCGATGTGAATACGGCTGACCCATTGCTGTTCGACAGGAACGGTATAAATTCCGGCCGTCTTGATCGGTTCAGCCGCAAACACGGGCCCCGCGCCCAGGATCAGTGCGGATGTAGCCGTCGTCATCAAAAAGTGCCGGCGGTTCAGATTGTTGAATTTTGTCATTTTTGGTCCCCAGTTGGTTGGGTGCGAGTAACACGCTATTTTATCAAACGGTCAAGAAATTATCTGGCCTACCACCAACCGATGACTGCCGAATGCCCTCGCACCGCCCAAAAAGTAACCCTATCATGCAAGCACAGCGGCCAGCAGCCATGACGCAAGGCGCGAAAATTAGATCGCTGTTCTGCATAGACAAATCAAACCGATTTTGACTTATTGGTGTTACAAGCCCCTGCTCTAAAGCGCCAATGGGGCACATCCCGACAGTTGGAGAATTCGATGAAAACCGCATTTGTTTCGACCGTAGTGGTCGCATCCGCGCTGAGCATGACAGCCGCGCAAGCCGAGACGCTGAGACTTTTGACATGGGGCGGCTACGCGCCCGAAGAAGTCATCGCCATGTTCGAGGCCGAAACTGGCCACACCGTCGAGGTCACGACCTCGAACAACGAAGAAATGATCGCCAAGCTGCGCGCAACCAACGGCGGCGGGTTCGATCTGGCCCAACCCAGCCAGGACCGCATTACCAGCGCGCAAGAAGAGTTCGGCATTTACAAACCGATTGATATGTCACGGGTTACGGCGGATCAATTCATTCCATCGATGCTGAGTGCCACAGCCGCCAACACCACATTCGAGGGCGAAGTCTTTGGTTTGCCACATGTCTGGGGCACCAGCGGGCTGGTTGTGAACACCGCGATGGCGGGCGACGTACAGGACTACGTGGATCTGTGCGATGCAGCCCTGGCGGGTAAGGTATCCTACCGCCTCAAGCGCCCGACGCTGATCGGTTTTGCCTACTCCATGGGCCTCGATCCCTTTGCGGCTTATGGTGACACCGCAGCCTATCAGGACATCCTAGATCAGGTCGAAGCGAAGCTGACCGAGTGCAAGCCCAACGTCAAAACCTACTGGGATGGCGGCGACGAGATCAAGAACCTGCTCCGCTCTGGCGAGGTTGTGGCCTCGATGGCGTGGGACACGGGCGGCTGGCAGCTGAACGCGGACAATCCTGACATCACGTTTGTCGCGCCCGAAGCCGGTGCCTTGGGCTGGATCGACACCTTTGTGCTGCCCGCGCGGGGCCGGGCTGACGATGCGGCCTATGACTGGATCAACTTCGTGATGCGTCCCGACGTTGCCGCGATGATCACAAATACCGCTGGTAACTTTACAGCCGCCGTTGGTGGCGACGCCGGTGTCAGTGCAGACCTCAAGGCGCGTTATCAAGGCAGCTTTGATCAGGCCGCGATCGACAACATCAAGTGGTATCCACCTGTGCCTGCCGGACTTGAGGCACTTGAGGGCGCAACGCTCGACCGTATCAACGCCGCCAACTAAGGCGACCATACCCAAGAAAAAGGGGCGCCGTTTGGTGCCCTTTTTTGACCTTGCGAGGCTGACCACGTGCTCCCTGCCCCTCCCGATCTGATCTGCCGAGACATCACCAAGCATTTCGACGCGTTCCGCGCTGTTGATCATGTGAATTTCGAGGTGCCGCAAGGCTCGTTCTTCTCGATCCTTGGCCCGTCGGGCTGCGGCAAGACAACCTTGCTACGCATGATTGCAGGGTTCCAGGAGCCTACATCCGGCGATCTGCTGATCAAGGGCAAGTCGGTGATCGGCGTGCCCCCCAACCGGCGTCCTGTTTCGATGGTTTTTCAGCATCTGGCGCTGTTTCCGACGATGAACATCGGCGACAATGTGGGCTTTGGCCTGCGCCAGCGTGGTGTGGCCCGGGCCGAGATCCGCAGGCGGGTTGACGATGTGCTTGACCGTGTCGGCTTGCCGGGCGTGTCTGCGCGCCGCGTCGATCAGCTGTCTGGCGGGCAAAAGCAACGGGTCGCGATCGCACGTTGCATGGTGCTGGAACCAGACGTGCTGCTCTTGGACGAACCGCTTGGCGCGCTGGATCAAAAGCTGCGCGAGCATATGAAGGTAGAGTTGAAATCGCTGCAGGCAGCGTTCAATACAACATTCGTCTACATTACCCACGACCAATCCGAAGCCCTCGTGATGAGTGACAATGTCGCCGTGATGAACAAGGGCCAGTTCGAACAGATCGGCCCGCCCCAAGAAGTTTATCACCGACCCGCCACAGCCTTTGTCGCGGGCTTTGTCGGAGATGCGAACACGTTCGAGGCCAAGGTGACAGCCGTCAACGGTTCAATGCTGACCCTCGCGACGCAGACCGGGGCGCAGATGAACGTCTCCGCGCCCCAGTCCGGTTTTGACACCGGTCAACGCGTCGACGTGTTCCTGCGGCCAGAAGCGATAGAACTCGTCGCGTCCGATATGGCCGCGCAGAATGGCGACAACATCAGCCCGGGCACCGTCACCTCTGTCCTGTTTAACGGGGCCAATAGCGCCCTGACCGTACGGGACACCGCCACGGGGGCCATGATCAACGTGGCCTTGCCGCAAACCGGCGCGTTTGCGGGCATCGGCACGGGCGATACAGTGTACACGCGCTGGGACCCGACCAAGGCGCGCTGCTACGCGGCCCCGGGGGTCAAGTAATGTCATCTGACGCATCGCGCCTCGGGTTCTACCTTTTGCTTGCACCGATCCTGCTGTGGCTGGTGGTGCTGATCATTCTGCCTCATGTGGGTCTTTTCGTGGTGTCCATCAGCGAAAAGATCGGCCCGCGCGAATACGAGATTGGCATGGGCAACTATGCCGCATTCTTTCAGGAGCCGCTGTTCTGGCGGACCTTTGCGCGCACGGCGATCATGTCGATCCTTGCCACGGCGCTGACGCTGATCCTTGGCTTTCCCATCGCCTACTACATCGCAAAACTCACCCAAGGCCGCACCAAGACGACGCTGTTCTTGATGTGCATGATCCCGTTCTGGGTGTCGGAACTGGTCCGCACCTTTGGTTGGATGATCCTGCTGCGCGAAACGGGTGTCATTTCAAACGGGTTGCAGGCGCTGGGGCTGGTCAGCGGGCCGGTCGAATTCCTCTACAACGACGCCGCGATCATGGTCGGGCTGGTCTATACGTCGATCCTGTTCATGGTCGTCCCACTTGTGACAACGCTCGACAGCCTCGACAACAGCCTGATCGAGGCCGGCTATGATCTGGGTGGGTCCAGCACAGCGGTCATGCGCGAAATCGTGATCCCCCATGCCATGCCCGGCATCGTGTCGGGCTGCATCGTCGTCTTCATGCTGTCACTGGGCAATTACCTCACGCCGATCCTGCTGGGCGGCAAGGACAGCCTGTGGTTTACCGGGATGATCTACACCCAGTTCATCACCCGATTTAACTGGGAGCTTGGGTCTGCCTTCGGCTTCTTGCTGCTGATCCTGTCATCGCTGGTCGTATTTCTGGGGCTCAAGCTGTCGGGCCAATCCTTGTCTGAAACCATGGGGCGCTCATGATCCCGACAGTGCCACAGCCGGTTTTTGCGAAATGGTGCTACCGCGCCTATGTGGTCGCGTTTTTCATCTACCTCGCGCTGCCCCTCACGGTCGTCGGCGTGTTCGCCTTCAACAACAGCGTCTTCCCGTCGCTGCCCTGGGAAGGCTTTACGCTGGCATGGTTTTTCGGGACCGAAGCGCCCTATATCGGCGTCTTTCACGAACGTTCCATCCTGCGCGCGATTGGCACATCGGCCGTTGTGGCGCTCTGGGTGTCCGGGTTGGCGGTGACGGTGGGCACCTGCAATGCCTTCCTGTTTGTGCGCCACGAGTTCCGAGGCAAGGCGTTTTTGTACATCCTGATGCTGCTGCCACTGATCATCCCCGGTGTGATCCTCGGCATCTCGATCCTCGTCTTCTCCAGTTCCATCGCAAACACGCTCGAAGACGCCACGGGCCTGTGGTTTGACGGTTTGCGGCCCGGCCTGATCCTCGTGATCCTCGGCCAGTTTTCATTCATCACGACCTTCGCCACGCTCGTAATCTCCGCCCGTTTGCAAAAATTCGACCCAAGCCTCGAAGAGGCAGCACTGAACCTTGGCGCAAGCCAGTGGGGGGCCATCCGGCAGATCACCTTGCCGTTTCTGTTGCCCGCCATTGTGGCCTCGGCGGTGGTGTCCATTCTGATGAGCTTTGAGAATTTCAACACGACGCTGATGCTGGTCGGGTCGGACTCGCCCCTGACCATCGCGATGTTTGACAAACTCAAGCAGGGCTCGACCCCGGTGCTGAATGCGGTGTCGCTTTTGCTGATCGCGGTCTCGGCAGCCCTGGGGCTGATCTCACTATTGTTTCAAAGCAACAAGCAGTGAGGCGGGGCGCATCAGGATGCGCCTTACAGACCGCCCCGCAAATTCCACAGTTCCGGAAACAGTTCGACCTCCAGCATGCGGCGCAGGTATTTCACACCGCTCGTGCCCCCGGTGCCGCGTTTGAACCCGATTATCCGTTCGACCGTCGTGACGTGGTTGAACCGCCAGCGGCGAAAATAGTCCTCAAGATCGACCAGCTTTTCCGCCAGCTCGTAAAGCGTCCAGTATTTGACCGGGTCCTGATAGACCTTGGTCCAGGCGGCCACGATCGCGTCATCCGACTGATGCGGCTCTGCCATGCGGAACGCATCCTCAGGCAAGACGATGCCCAACTCCTTTTCCAAGGCGCGCAAAGCCACATGATAAAGCGATGGCCTCTCAAGTTCCTTGGTCAACTGAGCGTGCAGGTCAGGGCGATGTTCGTGCACCTTGAGCATCGCCCTATTCCGGTTGCCCACGAAAAACTCGATCAGACGGTATTGATGAGACTGGAAACCAGATGACGCGCCCAGATCTGCGCGAAACGCAGTATAGTCGCTGGGCGTCATGGTACGCAGCACATCCCATGCGTTGTTGAGCTGCTCGAAAATTCGCGACACCCGCGTAATCATCTTGAACGCTTCGCCAAACCGCTCTGCCTGAATGTGGCCACGGGCGGCATCAAGCTCGTGTAAGGCCAGCCGCATCCACAACTCGGATGTTTGATGCTGAACGATAAACAGCATCTCATCATGGGCCTCTGACAACGGGCCCTGAGCGCCCAGCAGCTGATCCAGACCCAAGTAGTCGCCATAACTCATGTCGTTTTTATACGACATCTTTGCGCCATCCGTGGCGGGATCGTATGCGTCAGTCATGGCCGTCCTGCTCTTGCTAGATTTTCTGGAACTTCAAATCGGTCAGTCTGCATCACGCCGCGCAAATGTGGCCAAAAGTGTTCCCTCATCATCAAACACCGCCATCAACAGGTGATAGGATACCAATTGCTGTGCCGCGCCCAAGGCCTGGAGCAGTCGTGTTTCGGTTTCCATCTGCGCCTCCGGACACATTTTCCGTGTCGTCGCCAGAGGCGAGAATACGGGCGCGTCCACGCTGAGCTCATATCTACCGTTAAAGGCGTTGCATCCGCCATTGCCTGTAACGGCGTTGTCCGGCTTGAAGGCGATCCATGCTTCTGCGCCCGGGCTTTCGCCTGCGAAATCGCGCAAGCTCCATTCCGACCCTGCGATCGTGGCGAGGCCGCCACCGGCCCGGAACTGGTCTTCGTTCGCGCCTTCGATCAAAAACCACCCGGCGGCCCATCCAATGGTGCGGTCATAGCCAATCCGGCACCAACGGGTCTTGCGTCCGGCCTCCCGTTCCGTTTCGGTCGCGGTCTCCCAGTCGGCCAGAGACAATCCCCCGATACATCCCAGATTCGCGATGCCAACGCCGTCCGACGGTATCGTTGCGATGACAGGACCAGACACCGACGGGGCGGCGCGGAGATTCAGAACACTGCCTTCGGCAACACCCGAAACACTAAAGAAATCGGGGCCGGCGGCCTCTGCCATGGCAGGGCCGTTCACCAGAAACCCGAGGCAGACAGCCGCCGCCAGAGTGCCCTTGAGGTTTGACATGATCGGATCCTTTAATGTCTGTTTCTGTCTGTAACGGGCGGGGTCATGCGTTGCTGGAAACTACAGTGCGGCATCATTTTACGCCAACCGTTTTATCGCGGCATCGCCCGAAAGCTGGATTGGCCTTGGCCCCCTCACTTCGGCCAGGCCCGCCATTGATCCAGCGTGCCTGAAAAAACGTTGATGTCGACAGGTGTCGCAACCCCCGGAACGACGCCCGTGCCGGTGTATTGCCAGAACGTCCAACTCTGACCCGGATAAGTCTTGCGCGGAGGATCAGCAACGGAGCGCAACCAGAACTCGGTATTCTTCAGCTGGCCGATATTGCTGTCACGGTAGAAATCAACGGTGGTATAGATGACAGGACGCTTGCCATAGTGGCGCTCAAGGATATCCAGAAAATGCTTGGCCTCCTCCCGGATTTTCGTTCCGGTCGGACGGAAGCGGCATGTCTTGGATTGATGGTTCCACTCCATATCCAGCACCGGCGGCAACGCTGTCGGGTCCTTCGGCACATGGCGCATGAACCAGCGGGCCTGTTCCACAGCGGGTCGGCAGAAATAAAAGTAGTGATAGGCACCATGGCGCACGCCCGCCGTCTTGGCGCCGGTCCAATGGGTGCGGAACATCGGGTCGAGGATATCGCCGCCTTCGGTCGCTTTGAGATAGGCGAAAGACACACCCGCCGCCCGCGCCATGGGCCAGTCGATGTCGCCCTGCCACCGAGACGCGTCGATCCCGTGGACCGGATAGCGCCTTGGCCGATCGCCAATCCCCTCATGCGGGTCCACGTCACCAAAGGCAGGATAGGTGCGCAAAACCTCCTGGCGGCCAAGGTCGGATTTCACATCCGCTGTTTCAACCCGCGCGGGGCCGGAACACCCCCATAGCACGATTAGACACACACCAAGGGCCATGATCCGGCTCAGCATCGCGACAACCCGCCGTCAGGCACGCACACCGGATAGGTCACACTGACTGTCAAACTCTGCTCCTTAGAAAATCCAGTCGTACGGGGCGGGCAATTACTGGATTGGACGCATCCAAACAGTCCCACACACCGGCGTCAACACCGCACAGAACCGCGACGGTGCTCCAAGCGATTTCCATACGGTTCGCTGACGGTCCACCGTTGTAATCATGGCGAAAGACATGTCAAAGTCTCAGCGCATCGACGGCACAGTCGGGATGAACAAAACAAGGAAGAAAACCTGATGGCCACCAAAGCGGAACTGGAAAAAGAACTTGCCGCCCTGAAGCAGGAACTGGAGCAAAGACGCGCGGCCGACGTGGCCGCGGCTTTGAGCTCTGACGCCCCGCGCGATCACAATGGCGATGAGACCGATGACGATGCCCTTGGATTGAAAAAGGTGCTGAAAGAACACGGTATGGATGCGGAAAGCATAGAAAGCCTTGGCGGAACCCTGCTCGAAGAGCTGAAAGCGCTGCAAAAGGAAAGACCGCTGACCATGGTATTGGCCGCCTTCGCCCTTGGGCTCGTGGTGGGTCGCGTGTCAAAATAGGAGAAAATCATGAATCGGATCAGCCGTAGCGTCACCACGATTTATCGTACCGAACGCCTGATCGCCCGCAGGCGTCTGGCTGTCATTCAAAACCAGACGATCCTGATGGCTTTGGCCGCTTTGGTGGCGGTGATCGGATTGGCCCTGTTTAACCTGTGCTTTTACCTGCTTCTCAGTGCGTGGCTCTCACCAGCGGCAGCGGCCGGTATCCTGGGAGTTCTGAATGTCGTGTTGGCAGCCGTTTTGGCGTCCAGCGCGGCGCGCATGAATGTCGAACAGGAAATCGCATCTGCGGTCGAAGTACGCGACATGGCCATTGCGGATCTCGAAACGGAAATCGAAAGCATTGGCGGGGACATGCGTCAGGTCATTGGCGTGCTGAAGTCGGTCCCGAAAGATCCGTTCGGTTCACTGATGACGGTTTTGCTGCCCATTTTGACAGCCCTTCTGAAAAAGAAATAGCAGCATCGCCCCGTTGATTTGACGGGGCGCTGTTGGAAACGGAATCCAACCAAAAGCTCCACTGCGATCTAAGTCAGCAAATTTGGCAAGACAGTTTGAGATAGGTGGTCAAAACAGCACATTCGGAAAGATCGCGATAAGGGCCACAACGAACAGGATGCACAGGATAAAAGGCAAGACACCTGCAATCACGGTGCCCACATTGCCTCGCCCACGGACGCTTTGGGTGACATAAAGATTCATGCCAACCGGTGGTGTGATCAGCGCAAGTTCGCACATCAGCACGAGGAAAATCCCGAACCAGACGCTGTCATATCCAATGAAAAGGACGATAGGCAGAACGATTGGAATGGTCGCGATCATCATGGCAAGAGCATCAAGGAAGCAGCCAAGGACCATGTAAAGACATACCAGCAGCAAGATCATGACAACCGGCTGCACATCAAAAGACGACACAAAACCTGACACCTGTGCCGGAACGCCCAGAACCCCAAGGATAAAGTTCAAGTAGAAGGCCGCGATCAGGATCAGCAACGTCATGCCGGTTGTTGTGACGCAAGACAGAAACGACTCGCGCAGCATATTCCAATTCAGCGTGCCGTAGAACGCCGTGAGCCCGAGCGATGCGATGACACCAACCCCCGCCGCCTCGGTCGGGGTGGCAAATCCAAGATAGATTGACCCCATGACAAGAACGAAGATCACGACAGGCGGGACCAGATCGATCAGGCGCTGGCGGCGTTCTGACCATGGCGCCATTGGCTGTGGCTTGCCCGCGATGGCGGGGTTCCAGAGGCACGCGATGATGATCACCCCCATGAAGGACGACGCCAGAACGATGCCTGGCAGAATACCAGCAGTGAACAGCGCACCGATGGATGTGTTGGTGATGGCCCCGTAAATGATCAGATTGATCGACGGCGGGATCAGAATGCCCAGCGTGGCCCCCGATGCGACGCTGCCCGCGACCCAGCTTTCCTTGTAGTTCTGCTTGCGAAATGTGGGAAAGGCGACCGTCCCGATCGTGGCGGCTGTGGCCACCGAAGAGCCAGAGATCGAGGCAAAGACCGTGGACGCCACGATATTGGTATGCAGCAAGCCCCCCGGTAACGGGCGCGTCCAATCTGCCAACGCGCGATACATGCGTTCGGTCACGCCGCCGCGTACAAGGATTTCCCCCATGAGCACGAACAGCGGGATCGCGACAAGAAGGAAGTTGTTCAGCGTCCCCCACATCATCGTCCCGAAGGGCCGGATCATGGCATCGCCGAAAAACAGATATGCGCCAGTCAGGGCAACAAGGAACAGGGCGGTGGCAATGTGCAGCCCGATGAACAGCAAACACAACAGCATGCCAAAACCAATGGCAGCGCCTTCAATGCCCAGCATCATCAACCTCTTTCTTGTCGTTGCCGACGTAGTTGCTGACCTCTTCGTCGATGGTCACGGGCCCGTAGAACCGAGCGACGGATGACCTGTCGCGGATCAGCAGATAAATGGCATGCCCAGCCGTCAGACATGCGGTGATGGCAAAGAAAGCGGTACCGACAACCCAAATGGATTGTGGTACCCACAAAGGGGTTTGAAGCGGTGTGTTGGTGATGGAGCCAAAGCGCAGCGTCGTTTGCAACTCGGCCCACGCATGCCACGTCATGAAGATCGCAAGTCCGGCAATCGCAATCTGTGCCAGCACATGCAATGCGTCCCCAACGACTTTGGGAAAGAAGCGAAAGAACAGATCGATACGCGGATGACCACGGCGCAACAAGGTCAGCGCCATCCCCAGCGATCCGACGAAGGCCAGCACATAACCACCAATCTCATCCGTGCCCTGCACGGAGATGCCGACAAAATCACGCCCGATGATGTCGATGAAAATGAGGACGGCCAAAAGGGCGACGGCCCCCCCTGCACAAAGCGCAAGAAGAACCGCCAGTTTCTCCGCAACCACGAGGAATCGTGGCCGCATATGGGTCGTGTTACTCAAGGCTCAGGCCGCGCGCGGCACCGACGGTCTCGTTCCAGATACCCTTGCAGCCCGGATAGGAGGCTTCGCACTTCTCTGCCCATTCCGGCAGAACCGCAGAGACTGAAATCTCGGCGACCTTGGCTTTGTCTTCGTCCGTGACGGGCACCAGCGTCATATCGTAAGAGGTATAGAGACCACCTTCAGGACATTCGCCACCCGTCGAACAGGATTGCGCGGTGCCGTTCGTGGTGATCGCAAGCTCCCAAAGCGCGGCCTCCATGTCCGCCATCGCGGTGTCATACGCGGCGCGCTCGGACTCGCTCAGGCTGTTTAGCCACTCAAGATTGACCATATGCGCCTGAATGGAGCCAGAGACGGAGAGCGGATAAAGATGTGTCGTCACCTCCGGCCATTTGCCGGTATTGGAGGATGTCGGCGATGTCACACCGCAAGACGCAACACCACGTTGCAGAGCGGGGTAGACTTCGGGGAAGGACAAGGTCACCGGCGTCGCACCAAGGTTTTCCAGAAGTGTAGACATGGACGCCGTGAAAGAGCGCACTTTCAGCCCATCAAGATCAGCCAGCGACGTCATATCCGCATTGCACAGGAACACCTGCGGACCAAATGGCCAGATCGCGGCGGCCTGCACGCCAAACTTTTCACCCAGACGCGCGTTAAATACATCACGGTAGGCGTCTACGGCGTCTTTGAGGTCCGCCATATTCGTCGACACGCCAATCAGGTCGATGCCTTCGAGAAACGGATCATCCTTTGCGACGCTGCCAACCTGAATGGTCGCCATATCGAAGGCGCCCGAGCTGAGAAGGCGCAGACCATCGGCAAGGTCTATCCCGACCGCCTGAAATTCGCTCCGGGAGACTGTGAAACCGGATGCGTCCAGCGCATCCATTCCGGCCATTTCCGGCGCGAACTGCGCGCGCCCTTCCTGGTTTTGCGTCAGGATCCGCATGTCTTGCGCTGACGCAGATGTCGCGACCGTCATCGCCATGGCGCCACCAAGAGTGGCGATCGTGGATCGTAAATTTTGCATTGATCAAACCTCTTTTCCGACAAACAGTGAGACAGTTCCAAACTGGAATGAGCCCATTCTGAGAACAGCAAGCACAAGATTCTTACGCCAAAGCAAGAAAATTTTTTTTCTAAAAATTGGTATGAAAAAATTCTTTTTCATGATTTATCGCTTCATTTCTTTATCTTTTTCAGTGCTTTGTAATGATTTTCTAACCTCGGTTCGCTGCATCATCTTGGCAAGCTGATGAAATTCGCCACATCGAACGCCCAACATTTCAGCTTCATTTTCAAGTGTTGCCGTGGAAACATGCGGATTGACGACGCTGCGCAAAGCTCTGGCCCGGATGTCTGGCGTCGCTTGCTTGACGAAACGATATACAGCGCTCACTCAGTGACGTGAAAACCCCTTTGGAAATGGAAGAACCCGGTATGAGTGACCAAAGCAAACGCGTCGGGATGTTGACGCCGTCGTCGAATACGGTTCTCGAACCCTATACATCCGCGATGTTCGCACAGCTGAACGGTGCGGCAAGCGTGCATTTCGGGCGGTTTCGTGTCGTTGAAATCTCCATGGGCGCGGCATCGCAATCGCAATTCACGCTTGCCCCCATTCTGGAGGCCGCTGAACGATTGGCAGAGGCGCGCGTCGGCTGCATTGCGTGGAACGGCACATCAGCGTCCTGGCTCGGCCTGGACAAAGACCGCGACCTGTGCGCCCAGATCGAACAGACGACAGGCTGCAAGGCGACGTCGACCGTGCTTGCCTACGAAGATCACTATCAGCGCGCAGGCATCAAGAAGCTGGGATTGGTTACGCCCTACCTCAGCGAAGTTCAGGATCGGATCATCGAAAACTACGGTGCACGCGGCATTGACGTCGTCGCTGACCGACGGCTTGAGGATCGCGGGAATTTCAGCTTTGCCGAACACGGGACCGATGTCATTGCCGACATGGTGCGCGACGTTGCGCGCGCCAAGCCAGAGGCCATCGCAGTCCTTTGCACCAACTTTCGGGGTGCCCCGATTGCAGCGGACCTTGAAGCCGAACTTGGCATTCCGGTCATCGATTCCGTTTCCATCACCGCCGCGCAAACCCTGAGGATCATCGGGATCGATCCTGCCCGCGTGACGGGTTGGGGCAGTATTTTCCAAACACTATAGGTCGCACATACCCGCTTCCGTAATCCCGTCGCGCCGTCATGTGGGAGCGGGCAAACGGAAAACGGGAATTTGGGCTTTCAACCCGTCGATCAACTGATCGCCGCAAGGTTCAAGCCTATGCGTTTTCCCGCAGGCGTTCTGCGTCTGCTGGTCGATAAGAACGGGCACGTCCAAAACCTTGCATTGGCCTTCAAGTCTCGCCGCAAGGTTCACCGCATTCCCGTAGACCGTAAAGGACTGCCGCTCGGACGAGCCGTCTCAATGGCTGCGTCCGCCGGGCCAGCGATGCGGATGGGCGCGTTGAACGTGACCAGAAAACCGTCGCCCAGATAGGATATGACGATGCCCCCCTGTGCGGCGACCGCATCGGTAGCGGCGGCCAGAAATGCGTCAAGCACGCCGATGACATGTTCGGGCGAATGGCGCGCGGAAAACGCTGTAAAACCCGCGATGTCCATGAACAACGCGGTACCCGTGGTGCGTTGCGGTTTAAGTGGGCCATCGTTTGCGATCAGCGTTCTGGCGATCTCGGCGGGTACATATTTTCCGAACAATGCGCTGATATGTTCACGTGCGCTGCGCTCGCGCCGCCATTCCATCTCAGAGGCCACTTGCGCAAAGAATACCCCCCACGCGCGGTAGACCACAACGGCCAAGGCAAGCGCCGCAAACATCAGCATGGCCGTTTCCTCGATCCGGTTGCCGCGTGCGATAAAGTCGATGGACAGAAAAACATCTCCGTAATCCGCCCGCGTGGCATTCGCAGGGATGTCCGCCCAGGACAGGGCCCGATCCATCCCGGTAATCACCCACATAAACGCCCCCCACCAACCGATCACGCACATCGCCCCGGTCAAAAGCACCAGTCGGCCAGACAGGCTGAGGCAACAGATCGCAACGAGCGGGAACAAAAAATAGACGCCGTATGCCCGGGCTGCGATGATCTGCGGTACATCGTCCGCCCGGCTGATCGGGATCAACGCAAAGCTTGCGCAGATCGACAATATATCAACGGTTTAGACCGCTTACTTCATCCTCTAGAAATCAAACCGCGTGCCGATGACGCTCAGATGGGCAACTCCGACACCGGTGAAAAACAACAAGATCAAAACGGTCGCCAACCGTTGCTCAAACCCGGTAAAGAGGAACGGCGCGCCGACATACCACATAAAGGCCAGCCCCGTGACAAGTGTGCGGCACGCGATGGCTATGCGTAGGCCGCGTTGTTCTGCCCTGATCAGGCAGGCGGCGGATTCGGTGGCAAATGAATCAGGATCTGTCGCGGTCATTGCGTTACCTTGATGGATTTTGCGCGCCATGGCGAACCGGAGTACCGAGCAACCGCTCCTCTATTGTTTGACCCATTCCCAATGTCGGACCGCCTTCGCTGTGTCGGAGCTGTCCATCCGGGTCAGACCCAGATGAGGCGATTTGGACCTTTATTTCGCAGCGCGGAGTCTCGTAAAGTTTTCAATGACAGGATTGAGCGTTCCAAGCGGAGTCGAAAAAGGATGAAGTCCGGAGTCGAGAAGACCACCCCCCATCGACATGGCAATGAACCGACACAGTCTCAGCCTTCAGCAGAGGATGTTCAGACGCAGTTGGCGAGGATGCTCGAAGGGACGTCGTTTCGCGCCAGTCGGCGGCGCCGTGAAATGCTGCGGTTCATTGTCGACGAGACCCTGGCCGGTCGCGGTGACCGCCTCAAAGGCGTGACCGTGGCTCAGGCCGTCTTTGGCCGCGACGAAACCTTTGATCAGCAGTCCGATCCGGTCGTGCGTCTCGAAGCGCGACGTCTGCGTGCCGACCTCGACAGCTACTATGTCGATATTGGCAGTGATGATCCTGTTCGCGTGACGGTGCCCAAGGGTGGCTACGTCCCGCATTTCGCCTGGCAGAACCACGACGCGCCCGCGCGGCCAAAGGCGCCCGATCCACAGAAGGTGCCGCCTTCGTTGATGGACGAGACCGTACCGCCCGCAACACCTGCAGCGGCCACGGGCACTCGCCGCAAACGCCTGACACTTGCCGCGGCCCTTCTGGGACTTGGCGGAGTGCTGGCGATCGGCCTCGCCCTTGTCGGATGGCCCGTCGCGGTGACCAAAGCCGCAACGGAACGGACGCCCGCGATCATCGTGCTGCCTTTCGAGGCGTTCGGAGACAATGACGACATCGCGCTGATCGCATCCAGCGTGACCGAGGAACTGATCGAAAACCTCATGCTCTTTCAGGATTTCCGGGTCTACTCGACGACGAGCAGCTTTCGCCAAATTCCGGGTACGGACGCGGAAGCGCTTGGTCGCAACAAGGGTGTGTCCTTTGTCGTAACGGGTGTCATGCAATCGCAGAACGGTCAGGTGCGCCTTCGCGCTCGGCTGGTCGACACGCAAACGGGCGAGGTGCGCTGGAGCGGCAGCTATGACGAACCACTCAATCCCAGCGATCTGCTCGGAGCGCAACACGAACTGGCGGTGGCGATCTCGACCGAACTCGGAGAACCATACGGCGCGGTGAACGAAGCCATCGCACGGCGTATGGCGCGCGAAAGCACACCCAGCATGCCCAGCTACGCCTGCATCCAGCGCGCCTACGCGTATAGGCGCAGCTTCGAAGATGCGCTCTTTGCGCCGGCCATGGCCTGCCTCAAACAGGCTGTCGTGCGCGACCCGGATTATGCAGATGCGTGGGCGATGCTCGGCTGGCTGCATCTCGACTCAGTGCGCCATGACATCGCGCCACAGGCCGAGCGCTCGGATGAAATGGCCGCGGCGTTTGCGGCTGCCTCTCACGGCGTTGCGCTGGAGCCTGGCAACCCCCGAACGCTTGCAGCACTCTCGGCCATCAGTTTCTACCGGGGCGACTATGCGGCGGCGGAAGATCTGCAACGCAAAGTGCTGGCACTGAACCCCTACGATCCCGACACGCTGGCCCAGCTTGGCTGGCGCTTGGCAGTCCGCGGCAACCGGGAGGGCCTTGAATATCTCCAGCAGGCCATCGCGCGCAGCAACCATCCTCCGGGTTGGTATTTCCACCTGATCGCGGTTTACGCATATCTCGACGGCGATTACACCCGTGCGCTTGACGCGGCCAGTCAATCCGCGGCCTCTGGCTCTCCCATGGCAATGTCCTTCGCGGCAATGAGCCATGCAAAGCTCGGCGACATGGAGGCGGCGGGTGCAGCGCTTGCAACCATGGCCGAAGGATCGCCCTTGCTTGGGAGCGACCCGGCCGCCGCCTACCGCATGCATCACGCCAGCGAAACGATCATCGAGGCTTTGGTCGATGGGTTGCGCGCGGCGGGCTGGGTTCCACCGGACGAAGTGACGCAATGATGCCGGGATCCGTCCTGACAGCTGTTTCAGCCGAACCCGATCGGCCCGCATTCCAAACGCCGAACCTATCTGCTCTTCAACTGGGGATCAAACTCGGCGGCGGCGCGATCGGTCCGGGGTCTATTACTTTCCGGGCCTTCAGATCGTAAACGACACCAGGGGTCAGGACGGAATAGATCACATTGGTGAGGGCAAAGGGTTTGCCGTTCTCGACGTATCCCACATGGTTGATTTCGATCGCGCTGCCGTCGATCACGATGACTGTGCCCGTACCGATCACGCGGGCTTTGGTTTCGTCCTCGATCAGCAAGCCCGTGTTTTCTCCGATACCTAGGCCCAGCATCGCAGGATTGGTTGAAACCGCATGCACGAGACGTGAGATGCGGGACCGTTCGATAAAATGGGTGTCGAAAATGGTGTCATGGATCAATCCCAGCCCTTTGGTCATTTCGATCCCGCCTTTGCGAAACGGGCGGAAATTGTTGTTTTGAAATATCATGCCTTCGGGAATGACGGCGGCACCGGCCGACGTCCCCGCGATGACACACTGGCCTGAACGGTAGCGCTGCAACAGCGCCTTGTGCAGTGGCGTGCCACCGATCAAGGAGGACAGTCGAAGTTGGTCCCCTCCCCCGAACATGAACAGCGTCGCCTTGTCTACGATCTTGGCGAGCACCGCTGACCCGGCATCCGGGCGTTCCCCGATATGGACGATATCTACCGTTTCAGGGCCAAAACTCGAAAACAACTTTTGATAGTCACGGCCGCGCTCCTTGGGTTCTTCGCTGGCCGTCGGCACGATAACGATGCGCGCCCTGGCACCCCCGGCCAGTGCGATCATCTCTTGGAAAATATCCGAGTTTTCGGATTTCTTTTCATTTCCACCAATCGGAATCAGATAGCGAGGCATAGGCAATGGCTCCAGGTGTTATGCAGTCTCTTCATCGCCATGGGCGCACGCGCATGCTGCTGGCAATGATCGTCAAGCCGTGTTAGTTTGATATAGATATCTTGAGAAAGCTGACGCCGTTTCTTGTCAGCAAGACCTGCCCCGTTCCAGTTTATCCGTGCCGCGCGACCACCTGCGCGCGTGCGGTGTGTTTGAACGTATGAAACAGCGAACAGATTTCGAAACGCGCCGGGTCCAGTCACCCTGAGCGGATACATGCACCGTTTATCGTCAACAAGACAGCTACAATACGCTTTGCTCATGCAAATTGAGTCTGGCGTCCACAATGCGCCCGAAGTGCGCAGAAGGTCATGACATGAAAGTCCTCGAGCACCGGGCCCTTCGGGGACCGAACAGGTACAGCCGTTATCAGGCGATCTTCATGCTTTTGGATATTGGGGCCTACGAGCAGCAACCCTCCGACACGATAGATGGCTTTACCGACCGCTTGATCGCGCTGATCCCGACGCTGCACAACCACGGCTGTTCGGTCGGGGGTCCGGGCGGGTTCATCCAGCGCCTGCGACGCGGCACCTGGATTGGTCATATTGCTGAACATGTTGCACTGGAATTGCAGTGTCTGGCCGGAATGGAAGTTGGTTTCGGCAAGACCTACGACACCAACGACGATGGGATCTACAAGGTTGTTTATCGCTACCGGGTCGAATCGGCGGGCCTGAAAGCCGGTGAGGACGCCGTCGCTCTGGTACAGGCCATGGCAGAAAATCGACCATACGACATTGATGCGGTCATCGCTCACCTCAAGGACTTGCGCGAAAGCGACCTTCTTGGCCCTTCGACCAATAGTATCGTGGAGGAGGCAAAGCACAGGGGCATCCCCGCCATTCGTCTCAACAGCGACAGCCATGTTCAACTCGGATATGGCGCCAAGCAACGTCATATTCAGGCAACGATGACTGATCGCACCAGCGCAATCGGCGTCGAAATCGCGGACGAGAAATTCAGGACCAAGGAGCGTCTCAGCCGGGCTGGAATCCCCACGCCGGACGGCAGGGTTGCAACCTCGTTGGGGCAAGCGACCGGGATTGCCGACGATCTTGGCTATCCTGTCGCGGTCAAGCCCGAGATCGGCAATCATGGACGTGGCATATCGGCCCGCGTGTCCGATGCAAGCGAGCTTGCAACAGCCTTTGTGTCCGCTGTCGCGATTTGCAGCAGTGTCATTGTTGAAAAGACAATGACAGGTTTTGATTTCCGCGTGCTTGTCATCGATGGAAACCTGGTCGCCGCCGCCCGTCGCGAACCCGCACATATCGTGGGGGACGGGACGTCCACGGTTCAACAGCTTATCAATCATGTAAACGCGGACCCGCGACGCGGCATTGGACATGAACGGGTGCTGACCGCCATATCCATCGACCATATGTCCCAACGTCTGCTTGCCTTCCAGGACCGCACACTCGACGACGTCTTGGCCTCCGGGGAGAAACTGTATCTGAAATCAACTGCCAATCTCAGCACCGGTGGAACGGCCTGTGACGTCACCGATCACGTGCATCAGGACGCTCGGTTGATGTGTGAACGGGTGGCGCGCATCATCGGCATGGATTGCATCGGAATAGACATCGTGGCCCCCGGTCTTGATCAGCCGCTCTCGCACGGGTCCGCCGGGATCGTCGAAGTAAACGCGGCCCCCGGATTCAGGATGCATCTGGCGCCCACCGAAGGACAGGCCCGCAATGTCGCCAAACCCTTTGTCGACATGCTGTTTCCGCCTGCGTTGGATACTCATGTCCCCATCATTGCGGTGACGGGCACAAACGGAAAGACGACAACCGCGAAACTGATCGCCCATACGCTCAAGTACAGCGGCCATATGGTTGGTTTCGCCGGGACGACGGGCGTCGCCATCGATGGCGTCGAAATCGTCGCCGGGGATTACAGCGGCCCCGAAGGCTCCAGCATCGTTTTGAGAGAGCCAACAATCGACCATGCCGTTCTGGAAATCGCCCGCGGAGGTATCATTCGGCGGGGCTTGGGTTTTGACACCTGTGATGTCGGCGTATTCCTGAACGTCGGCGAAGACCATATCGGCACCGATGGTGTGGAAGATCTCGAAGAGCTGTCCTTGGTCAAGGCTACGGTCATCGAGGTCGTCAAAGATACCGGCGTATCCGTTCTCAATGCGGACGACCCCATCGTCGTGGGGCTTGCAGGCAGGGCTGGTGGCAAAATCATTTATTTTTCGCTCCAGCCCAAAAACGAAACGATCCGGCAGCATCTGTCGACGGGCGGAACGGCCGTCGTCTTGCAGGATGGCAACCTCGTCATCCACTCCCCCGAACCCACCATACACGTATCCTCCGTCCTCGAAGCGCCGATCACCATGAGCGGTGCCGCCATCTTCAACATCGCGAATGTTCTGGCCGGAGTGGCAGCGCTGCACGGTCTGGGTCTGTCCGTCGACATGATCCGAAACGGCATCAGCACGTTCCACCCCAGCGCGTCCCAGAACCCCGGGCGCATGAACCTGATCGACTTTGTCACGTTCAAGGTGATCGTCGACTACGGTCACAACACGCCTGCGGTCCAGGCCATGGGACACGTTCTGCCGCACCTGACCAAAGGGCAAAAGATCGTCGTGGCCCATGGCACCGGAAGCAGGGTCGACACGCAATTGCGGGCGTTTGGTCTGGCCCTGTCAGAGGTGTACGACAAAATCATTCTGGCCGATGCCGACCCACGCGGACGCAAACCCGGCGCAACCTCAGAGCTTGTGCGTTCCGGTGCGGTGGACAATGGATTTGCGCCCGGCGCAGTGGACATCATCAATAACCCGGACACGGCCCTGGCACGCGCTTTCGAAATTGTACAACCCGGTGATCTGATCGTGGTGCAAGTGAACGAAGTGGAGCCGATGCTCCGCGCCGTCATGGCACATTTTGCGCGGATCGCGGGCCCCGCCCGACTTCCCGAGGCGGTGCCCTGAGACACAGGAGGCCAATCGACCCCTTCGTCCTCGGATAAATTTAGGAGACGCACACCATGACTTACGACAGTTACCGCCCCCCGATGGCCGTCATACTCGCAGACGGCATGAACGCGCGTCTCGGTCCGATGACCGACAGCACTGCCGCCTGCATGCTGTCGGTCGGCGGGTCCGTCATTCTTGAGCGTATGATCCGAAATTGCCTCAGCTGCGGTATTTCGCGGTTCGTGCTGGTGCTCGGCCACAGGGCCGACGACATCACGCAGTTTGTCACCAAGGCCTTTCGAGGGGTACGCGTCACCTATGTGACCAATGATCGATACCGCGACAGCAACACCGCCCATGCACTGAGTTTGGCCGCGGCTGCGATCGGGAGCTCCGAATTCATCAGAATCGATGCGAATGTCGTGTTCGACGCCAAAATCCTGCGCCAATTCACTGACAGCGACTTGCCTAACGCCTTGTGTATCGATCGCAAAAGCGCCGACGGAAAAATGAAGGTCGTCGCTGACGACCAAAATCACGTCCGTGCCTTGGGCAAATCCGTTGATCCTGAAACGGCCCAAGGAGTGTCCATCGGGATCGAGAAGATCAGCGCCAAAACCGCGCCGCTGCTCTTTGCTGAAATTGCGCTGATGACGGAAAACGCCGCAAATCTTAATATCGATCTTGAAGCCGCATATGGGCAATTGATCGAAAAGGGAACGGACATATATGCGTTCGATGTCACCGGGCTGAACTGGACGAATATCGAGACAACCGAAGATTTTGACACCGCTAACGCGATCTTCCGATCACCTATCACCACTGTATCACGTGGCCAGCAACGCGCGTTGGACGAAGCCTCCGAAGACGGGCCCGGTCCGACGTGAAGCGACACAGCAATCCACCGCGCGCCAGCTTGTGGCGACCGGTGCGTACCGCAGCCAGACCTTGCCATTTCGGCCTTGGATCGCTGCATTTTGAAAGGACAGACAATGTCTAAAGGCAACAACAAACGTGGCAACAAGGAAGCCAAGAAACCGAAACAGGAAAAGCCAAAGGTCTCCGCGACGGCCAACTCTCTGGCAGGCAAACCAGCACTGGCGATCGGTGGCAAAAAGGTGAAGTAAAACAGATTTCCAGGTCACAACGGCCAGACGGACCGACCCGAGAAAAATATAATTCGGCCAGCTCTTGCAGAGATCCGTCAGGATAGCCACTTTTCAAACATTGGCACTCAGGTGTGGCGAGTGCCAATGCGTCCCTACGCACGCCACCCCTACCCGGAAATCTCGAGAAGGAGCATTTCCATGACGTTTACCCCTCTACATGACCGCGTCCTGGTCCGCCGTATCGAAGGCGATGAAAAGACGTCGGGCGGCCTGATCATTCCCGACAGCGCCAAGGAAAAACCGCAGGAAGGCGAAGTCGTTTCCGTCGGTGCCGGAGCCAAGGACGAAGCAGGCGCGCGGATCGCGATGGACGTCAAGGCCGGCGACAAAATCCTTTTCGGAAAATGGTCCGGAACTGAAATCAAGATCGACGGCGAAGAGCTGATGATCATGAAGGAAGGCGACATTCTCGGCGTCATGGCCTGACCGCCGCCAAACCCTTTCCCTCCGCTTTTCAATTAGGAATATCGACATGTCTGCAAAAGACGTCAAATTCGGCACACAGTCCCGTGATCGCATGCTCAAGGGCATCAACACCCTCGCCAACGCCGTAAAGGTCACACTTGGTCCCAAAGGGCGCAACGTGGTCATCGACAAATCATACGGTGCACCGCGCATCACCAAGGACGGTGTGACGGTTGCAAAAGAGATCGAGCTTGAAGACAAGTTCGAGAACATGGGCGCACAGCTCGTCAAGGATGTCGCCTCGCGCACCAATGACGAAGCGGGCGACGGCACCACCACAGCGACAGTTCTGGCACAAGCCATTGTCAAGGAAGGCATGAAATCGGTTGCGGCCGGCATGAACCCGATGGACCTGAAACGCGGCATCGATAAGGCCGTGACCGCCGTCGTGGCCGAGGTCAAGGCCATGTCGCGGCCCGTGGGCGACACGGCCGAGATTGCCAAGGTCGGCACGATCTCTGCAAATGGCGAAGCAGCCATCGGCCAACAGATCGCGGATGCCATGGCGAAAGTCGGCAACGAAGGTGTCATCACCGTCGAGGAAAACAAAGGTCTGGATACCGAGACCGAAGTGGTCGAAGGCATGCAATTCGACCGCGGTTACCTCAGCCCGTATTTCATTACGGACACCGCCAAGATGACGGCGACCCTCGAAGACTGCGTTATCCTGTTGCACGAGAAAAAACTGACGTCACTGGCCCCTATGGTGCCCTTGCTCGAAGCCGTAATGCAGGCGAACAAGCAGCTTTTGATCGTTGCCGAAGACGTTGACGGAGAGGCGCTCGCAACGCTCGTCGTGAACAAGCTGCGCGGCGGTCTGAAAGTGGCCGGTGTCAAGGCGCCCGGTTTTGGCGATCGTCGCAAGGCAATGTTGCAAGACCTCGCCGTGCTGACTGGTGGACAGGTGATCTCGGAAGAGCTGGGCATCAAGCTGGAAAGCGTCACCCTGGACATGCTTGGCGATGCCAAGAAGATCACGATCACCAAAGACACCACAACCGTGATCGACGGCGGCGGTGACAAGGCGGCGATCGCGTCACGCGTGACCCAGATCCGCGCCCAGATCGAAGACACCACATCCGATTATGACAAGGAAAAACTGCAAGAACGTCTGGCTAAACTGTCGGGCGGTGTTGCGGTCATCAAGGTTGGCGGTGCCACCGAGATCGAAGTCAAGGAGCGCAAGGACCGGGTCGATGACGCCCTGAACGCAACACGTGCAGCCGTCCAGGAGGGCGTCGTGCCGGGGGGTGGCGTCGCGCTGGTTCACGCGGGCAAAGTGCTCGAAGGGCTCAAGGGCGACAACGCCGATCAGGATGCAGGCATCAAGATCATCCGCAAGGCGCTTCAGGCGCCCCTGCGCCAGATCGCTGAAAATGCCGGCGTCGATGGCTCGGTTGTAGCCGGAAAGGTTCTTGAGAACAAAAGCAAGACCTTTGGTTATGATGCGCAGTTGGACCAATACGGCGATATGCTGAAGGCCGGCGTCATCGACCCGACCAAGGTTGTTCGGATCGCACTGGAATACGCAGCATCCGTTGCGGGCCTGCTTGTGACCACAGAGGCGATGGTGGCTGACAAGCCCGCCAAATCGGGCGGCCAAGGGATGTCCGATATGGAAAGCATGGGCGGTATGGGCGGCATGATGTAAACAAACGCTCCAAGATTGACCCGCGGGCGCAAGCCTGCGGGTCGGTCCCAGGACGGGCCATCGCCACAGGATGCCACCCTTCGGCAAGCCACATCATCCCTACTTCTGGGGCGTTATATCCTTGAGACCGAGCAGAACAGCAGCACCGATCATCAACCCGCCGCACAGCCGGTTGATCATGGTGAACGACCATTTGGCCAGACGCGCCATAGCCCGGTCCGCCGCCCAGCCCCACGCCAAGAGCGTCAGGCCGTCGACCACCAGATAGGTGGCTCCCAGAATCAGCAATTGAGGCCAAACCGGAACGTCCGGGGTAATGAACTGCGGAAAGAGGGCTGCGAAAAACACGACCGCGAAGGGGTTGGTCATCGAAGTCACGAACCCCATGCGATAAAGTCGTCCCGGCCGTCCGGAGGCCGCACTGCGCCCCGCGTGCGGCGTGTCGCGCGACAGCATCAGGCTCAGCCCGATCCACACCAGATAGGCAACGCCAAACCATTTGATCCAAAGAAACGCTGTGGCCGAACTGGCGATCAACGCGGCCAACCCGAATGCGGCCGCCGTCATTTGCAACACATTGGCACTCAGATCACCGGCAATGACCCATGTACTGCGCCTCAGCCCGTGTTTCATCGCGTTCGAGACGATCAAAAGCTGGCTGGTGTCCGGCGGTGTCGCAAAAAAGACCGCCACGGCGGCGAGATACAGCAGATAGGTTTCGGCGCTCACACTTCGACCAGATCAGCACCGAAAATGGTGGCGGCATGCTCGGCCATGTAAATCCGTAGCCATGGGGTAAAACGCTCCGGGCTGCGCGCAATACGGGCCTTCAGCGCGTCGAAATCAACCCATTCGGTTGCCATGACTTCATCCGGATTTGGTACAAACGCAAATGGATCGGGCGCATGGCCGACATAGACGTCAACAACCTCGTGCTCGATCAAGCCGCCGCCCACTTCGGCGCGATATTCCAGATGGTGGCGATTTCGCAGCGGCAGACCCTTGATGCCCAACTCGTCATCCAGACGGCGCACGGCGCAATCCCCGGGCGCTTCGTCCCAATCGGGATGGGTGCAGCAGGTGTTCGCCCACAGGCCCGGCGTGTGATACTTCCCCATCGCCCGTTGCTGCAACAAAACCTCCCTACCCCGCAGGATAAAGACCGACACCGCCTTGTGCTTCAGCCCGCGTTCGTGGGCCTCCAGCTTTTCAACCGGGATGAGGGTGCCATCGACCCAGGCGGGGATCATGATGCTCATACGTGGTTCGCTTTCACCAGCCCTGTCAGGTGGGCCATGTTCTTGATACCGATCTTAATGTGGGCCATGGGCCGCGCCGCGACCAGCTTTTTATTCATATAAGCCTCAAATGTCAGCTTTTGAACATCTACATCATGACACAAGGACACAAACCGCTCGCGCCGGTCGTCTGAACGGTAATACGCGTTTTGCATGGCACCCAGAACCTTGAAGACCTGCTTGTGCTCGCGCATGAAGGCCTTTCGTGCCAGCCCCAGATTGACGATCCGCCCGGTCGCGATCGTTGCGGCGGCGGCTGTGGCGGCGACACGACCGCCAAACATGGCGTAGTAGATGCCCTCGCCCGAGGACGGTGCAACAACGCCGGCTGCATCACCCGCCAGAACGACGTCATTCGCGTTGTCCCAGAACCGAAGCGGCTGCAATGGAATGGGCGCGCCTTCCTTGCGCAGTGTCTTGCACTCTGACAGTCCGGCGGACGCGCGCAATGCTGCGGTCGCATCCTTCAGGTCCACATCGGTGACGATTGTTCCCATGCCGACGCTGGTCGTATTTCCATGTGGGAAAATCCACCCGTAGAAATCCGGGCTGATGGCCCCGTCATAAATCACGTCGCAGCGCGTCGGATCATAGGTGTCGTTGGCCGCAGGAGCCTCGATGATTTCATGATAGGCCAGCACATACGGGATCTTGTCGCCGCCGGGCACCTCCTGGCGTGCCACCTTGGAGCGCGCACCGTCCGCACCGATGATGATCCGGGTTTGCAGCTTGCGCTCCTCTCCGGTTTCCTTGTCCCGGTAGATGACGAAGCGTTTGGCATTGCCAGCCTCACGCTCGATCCGCAGATAGGTGCCGGTGAACATCTCCGCCCCGGCTTCAACGGCCCGCTGGCGCAGGAACGGATCGAAATCCTTGCGATCGACCATGCCGACAAAGCCATTCTCGATCGGGATGTCCACATGCCGCCCGCTGGGCGAGACCATGCGCGCGGTGTTCACCTTGGCGACCAGCTGATCGTCGGTGATGTTGAAATCCTGCATAAGGCGCGGCGGAATAGCACCGCCACAAGGCTTGATCCGACCATCGCGGTCGATCATTGCAACGGAATGGCCTGAGCGCGCCAAATCTTCGGCGGCTGTGGCGCCTGAGGGCCCACCACCCACAACGACTACATCATACAAGTGTCTATTCCCCCGGAACCAAGGTTGCATCATTCATATCAGACGCCGCACGCATCACCCGCGCTGCCACAAGGGCCGCGATGAGGAAAAGTGCAGCTTCGAGCGTGAACACCGACGCATAGGCGGCGGCATCCGGTAATATCATTCGGGTCAAGTCCAGCATGCTGGTGGCGATCAGCCCGGCCAGGCCCGCGGCAATCGCCTGGGCCGCCCCAAAGACGCCCATCCGCGTGCCCGCGGCTTCGGCATGTGCTGCGGCCAGTTGCATCATCGATCCGACGGCACCCACAACGAACAAACCGTTGCCAAGACCCAAAACGACGGTGCTTGGCACCAAGGGCAGACCCGTAGCAAAGCCCAAAAGGCCCATCGCGGACAGGACACAGCCCGTCACGGCCCAGAACCGGAGACTTCCAATCGCGAAATGCGACAAGACACCAGCCGCGATCATCCCCAGCAGCGCCGCGCCATCCTTGCCACCGGACAGCTTGGTGCTGTCCTCCGGGCTGAGGCCGTGAATATGCCCAGCAAAGGGTTCAAAGATCAGCTCGGACAGGAAAAAGGCGAGGATCGACAGGAAAACAAAACCCGTGAACTTGCGCGCAACGGGATCAGACCATGTGATCCGCAAGCCTTCCATCAGCGGCATATCTTCGACCACAGGCGCAGGCGGCAAATGCCGCTCAACCCGCCAAGTGGCAATGACGCACAACAGGCAGGCGATCGCACCCACAACGGCAACCACAGCCACCAGTCGGGCCGGGCTGTAAGGCTCAAGCGCGATACCCGTCCCGATGGAGGCAAAGATTGCGCCCGCAATCAGGAGCAGCCACGCCAATGTGGCCGATGCCCCCTTGCGCGGGCCGGTGACGCTGGCCAGCAGCGCCAGAAACGACGTGCCTGCGGCACCAATGCCCAGTCCGATCGCGGCATAGGCAGTGATCCAGATCGCAAAGGCCCACTGTATCGAGGTCTCGGCCACCTGAATACCCCACGCAGCGCCGACGACACCCATTGCCACAACGGCGATACCGCCGAGGATGAACGGCGTTCGCCCCCCTTTGATATCAGAGCGATGGCCCCAGACCGGTCGGGTCAGTTGCACGCCGTAATGGAGCGCGACGAGCAGACCCGGCAGCAAGGCAGGCAAGGCCAGCTCTACGGTCATCAGCCGATTGAACAGGTTCAACGGCAATGCGGCCAAACCGCCGATGGCCGCGTTCACCAGGCACAAACGTACCAATGTCATCCAACCAACGCTCATCCCAACCCCCTCAGGGCAAAGGCCGCAACCATCATGCCGGCCACATAGAGCGTAACGCCCGTGCCATTATACCAGGGCGCCTTGGCCCTTGGGTCTTTGAACATGACCGTCATCGCCCAGAATTGCAGATACAGAACGGTGAAGATGCCCGCTGCGTGGGTGACTTGCCCCCACAGTGCGAGCAAAACCATTACGATGATCTGCGGCACCGCCATCACGAGGCAGGCCACCTGTGCCGCCTTGCGCGGACCAAGGGTGACAGGCAGGGAATTCACGCCCATCTGCCGGTCACCTTCAAGCGCCTTGAAATCATTGAGGGTCATGATGCCGTGCGCGCCCAATCCGTAAAGCAGGGCGATCAACAGCACTTCCGCACGGGGCGCGCCGGCGCTCAGCACCGCCGCACCCGTGATCCAGGGCAATGTCTCATAACTCAGGCCCACAAGGCCCGGACCCCACCAGCCGGATCGCTTCATCCGCACAGGTTCAGCGGAATAGGCCCAGGCGGCCAGAACGCCGACAACAGTCGCCGCAAAACCCCAGGGCCCCAACTGCCAGCCGACAAACAACGACAGAACTGACATGCCCAACGCGATCCACAGCCCCCAACGGCCCGGAATGCGCCCCGATGGAATCGGACGATCCGGTTCGTTGATGGCATCTACGTGACGATCGCACCAGTCATTGGCGGCCTGGCTCATCCCGCACACGATGGGACCGGCCAGCAAAACACCCAGCAGCACCAGATACCATTGCCCGGAAGGCGATACACCAGAAGAGATCACGCCGCACACATAGGCCCACATCGGTGGGAACCACGTGATCGGTTTGATCAAACGAAGGGCAGCCGCAGGGTCAGGATAACGGCGCACGGTCAAAGGCTGACTAACATCCATGTGTCAACTATGTCTGACACTTTGAGTCGGCGCAAGTGTCAGGCTGCTGTGTCAGTCACTCTTTTGCCAACAGCCCGTATTTGCGTAGTTTGACATACAAAGACTGGCGCGAAAGTCCGAGCATTTCAGCCGCCGCAACGCGATTGTTGCGCGTCAGGTTGACGGCTGTTTCGATGCAGATCTTCTCCACCACGTCCGTCGTTTCCGCCACGATATCTTTCAGCGACGCAGATCCGACAAGATTCATCACGTTCGCGCTCGGATCATTTACCGTCGGCTGACCCTCTGCCTTGCGAACACCCTCAAGGCGGCTCACATCACGCAGAATCAGAGCAATGACGGGGTGTTCGGGGTCCTTTAGGCGCGTCGCCGACATTTCGACCGGCACCCGCGCGCCAAGGTCATTGACCAATCGCGTCGCATAGGCCCGCATGTAACCGGACCGGCCGGTATTTTCCAAAAGCACATCCAGGTCGACCTGACCGCGCGCCATGAAATCCGATAGTTTGACGCCAATCACGTCGCCCTTATGCGCCGCGCCAATCAGATTGAGGAACGCGTCGTTCACCGACAGGACGGCGCCCTGAGTATCCGTAAACACGATACCGTCGGTCGTTTGCTGAACCAGAGCCGTCGCGTGGCTGCTTGAGGCCTCCTCGGATGCGGACACGTCCGCATCGTCCAGCAGGCGACACATCAGAATACGCTGACCGCCCGCCCGGAACACGAAAGGCACCAGTGACAGGGCCTGGCGGGTACGGGTCGCCCGCACGGTAACCGGACCTGCGTCATTCGACAGCGTCGCGTTCATTAAACTGCTTACAAGTTCACTGCCGGACCGATCCGAAAACAAACTCGCAAAGGTGGCGCCGGTCAATGCGTCCGGCTTCATCCCCAGCAGCGTCGCGGCCCGGCCGTTGGCATCCTCAACCCGGCCCGTCTGGACCGACACAAAGACCACGGCGTCCTGCACATTGGCCATGACCACGCGGTAGCGGGCATCAAACTCGCGCCGCGCCTCATAGCCCTGTTCAAGAGCGATTTGCGCCTGCACCAATTGCTGCTGCGTTTCCGCAATGGGGCGCAAATCCCGACCCAGGAGCAAGGCCGCATTTTCATGGCCAAACCGGTGAAAGGTATAGCGGACGGGGTACTGCCATACCGCGTTGTCCGAGTGGTTCAGCTCAAGCGGTTTCCTCGGAACGCTACCTTCCAGATATTTCGCATGCGCTGTATTGAACTTTTCCACGCTTTCCACGGTCAGAAAATCGACGATGGGTCGGCCTTCCCAGTGGCGGAGATTTCCAAGAGTGGCGTCATTGGCGTTCAAAACCACGGAAAGAACGATGCCCTGCTGCGACACAACCAAGGCAATGTCAGAAGCAGCCCCTATTATACTACTTAGGAACTCAGGCTCAATGAGCGGAACAGATCCGCTCGTCCAAAAATTACTGCCGCGGGAGGTCATCGTCCACCTAGTGCCTTCTGTCGTTTTGCGCAGAAGCTCACCACGTCTTTCACAAAGTTTGTGACCAAATCTACGTCCGTATATTCTTTGATCCCACCCAGATCACCTTTGATCGGACCCCCGAGGGCGAGCACGGGTGGAGCAGTGGCGAGGGCGCGCACCTTATCGACAGTTCTGGCAACATATTCGAGCGGTGCACCGCGCGCGCATGAAAATAGGACCATATCGGGTTGATCGAACTTGATGCGCTCTTCTATCTCTTTTGAGCTTTCGCAGAAGGCAACGCTTGCATCACACCCCAGACGGCGCAACTGGCCTCCGGCAACAGTCGCGCCCAGGAAATGCTGTTCACCTTCTGGTACGACGACCAAGGCGCTCAATACTTCCGCAGCGTTGGCGGCAGATCGACACGTCGCGTCCACTGATGCTTCGATCAGAAGAGACTGGAGGCGCAATGACCCAACCGTGACTTCTGCAAAATCTATATCGGACGTCACCCAAAGCTCACCGAGACACACGGCCGTCTGCGGGATATAAAGGTCAATCACAGTATCAACGGTCAAACGATAGCCACGCAACTCATGCATGACCTGTACGGGATCGAACCACTTCGGCGACAGGGTCGCGCGGACCAGATAGTCCAAGACGACACTACGTGCACCTGTTGCACCGACATTCTGCCTCTCGGACAGAAACTTCAGTACTTGAGAAGCGAGAGGTCCCGAGTCTTGGTCCTTTTTTCCCGAACCGAATTGTCCAAATGTGTCGTCATGCGTCATAAAACACCCCAATCGGCAGCAACGCAGTTGACGACTCTGGCGCTTCAGAGTCGCGGGTTGACTAAAACTGTCTGCCTGACAGGCCGGAATGTCAACTGTATTTGACAGTTTTCATGCCTTGAAGCCCGAATTTGCACTATAATGAACCGAGCGATAGCCCATATTTTATGAGACACAGCCATAATACACACGACCATGTCAGCTAAATCGAACAGCACACCGCTGCAGACTGTAAGTTTTAATTGACACTTTTCCTCTCGCGTCGGTACATTTGGTTCAGGAACTATCAACGAGGCAAGCGTTCATGTCCAATCGGACACATTCCAACCAGATACGAGCCGGTCTTTACACACCCGAAGAACGGGCGCGCCGTGACGCGACAATCTGGACTCCTGTTCAGGGCATCCTGGCACCGCTGCAGTTCCTTGTCTTCCTTGTGTCCTTGGGGTTTGTGATTCGCTATCTCTGGACAGGAAACGGATACGAGCTTGCCGCGTGGTCGATCGTGATCAAAACCCTGGTGCTCTATGTCATCATGGTCACAGGGGCAATCTGGGAAAAAGTTGTTTTTGGTCAATACCTTCTGGCGCCTGCTTTCTTCTGGGAAGACGTGTTTTCCTTTCTCGTCATTGCACTGCACACCGCCTACCTCTGGGCCCTTTTCACCGGCGCCCTTGCCCCTGTTCCGCTCATGTGGCTGGCCTTGGCGGCCTATGCGACATACGTGATCAATGCGGTCCAATTCATCCTGAAACTCCGGGCGGCCAGACTGCAGGCCGCCGCATTTGAGGGGGTGCACGCGTGACCGAACTTCCACGCCTTCCAGCCGCTGGCGGCTGCCGTGAAACACCGATTCTCAAACAACGCGGCCAACGCGAGGTCTTCTGCGGGCTGACCGGAATCATTTGGCTTCACCGCAAAATGCAGGATGCATTCTTTCTGGTCATCGGATCGCGCACCTGCGCCCACCTTTTGCAATCCGCCGCAGGCGTAATGATTTTCGCAGAACCACGCTTCGGGACCGCGATTCTCGAAGAGACCGATCTCGCCGGGCTGGCGGATGCCCAGGACGAGCTGGATAAAGTCGTCGACGAGCTTCTGGCCCGTCGCCCCGACATCAAACAACTGTTCCTCGTGGGGTCCTGCCCCTCCGAAGTGATCAAGCTGGATCTGGCCAAGGCTGCCGAGCGGATGACGCAACGACACGCGCCATCGGTGCGGGTTCTGAACTTCTCCGGCTCGGGGATCGAAACCACATTCACCCAAGGCGAAGACGCCTGTCTGGCGTCCATGGTGCCTGTGCTGCCCGACGATGATCAACGCCAGTTGCTTCTGGTTGGTGCGCTGCCCGACGTCGTCGAAGAGCAGGCAATCGGCCTGCTCGAAGCGATGGGCATCGGCCCGATCAAGGTTCTGCCCGCCCCGCGCGCCAGCGACGATCTTGGTGTCGGCAGTGGCACCGTCTATGCGCTGACACAGCCTTTCCTTGGCGACACCCATGACGCGCTGACGCGGCGCGGCGCTCGACACCTGCCTGCCCCCTTCCCTTTTGGCGAAGAAGGCACAACGGCATGGCTCGCCGCAATCGCAACCGAATTCGGCGTATCGCCAGAGCTTTTCGAAAAAGTGACGGCCGCACCGCGCGCCCGTGCCCGCAAGGCCATCGGCCAAGCCGCCGAGGTGCTGCACAACAAATCCGTCTTCTTCTTCCCCGACAGCCAACTCGAAATTCCCCTGGCACGGTTCCTGACCCGCGAATGCGGCATGCAAGCCATCGAGGTCAGCGCCCCTTTCATCCATAAAGGCATCGTTGGCCCGGATCTCGATCTGCTTGCCGAAGGGCCGACGATCTCCGAAGGACAGGACGTCGACAAGCAACTGGATCGTGCCAAAGACGCAAGACCCGATCTGACAGTCTGCGGGCTTGGCCTCGCAAACCCGCTTGAAGCCGAAGGGCTGGCCACCAAATGGGCCATCGAACTGGTGTTCACACCCGTCCATTTCTACGAACAGGCAGGCGACCTCGCGGGTCTCTTCTCGCGGCCTCTGCGCCGTCACAGCCTCCTCAAGCTGGAGGCCGCTGAATGATCCACTTCTTCATCTTGCCAAATAAACTCCGGGGTCTGGGGCAGCGCCCCAGAGGTCTCATATGAAACTCACTGTCTGGACATACGAAGGGCCGCCCCATGTGGGGGCCATGCGCGTCGCCACCGGCATGACGGGCCTGCACTATGTGCTGCACGCGCCGCAGGGCGACACCTATGCCGACCTGCTGTTCACAATGATCGAACGGCGCAATCACCGCCCGCCCGTCACCTACACGACATTTCAGGCCCGTGATCTGGGGGCCGACACCGCAAATCTGTTCAAGACAGCCGCCCAGGACGCCTATGACCGGTTCAAGCCCGAAGCGATCATCGTTGGAGCGTCCTGCACTGCGGAATTGATTCAGGACGATCCCGGCGGCATGGCTGAAACCATGGGCCTTCCCGTGCCCGTGATCCCGCTCGAATTGCCGTCTTACCAGCGCAAGGAAAACTTTGGCGCGGACGAGACGTTCTTTCAGATCGTCAAGGCCCTCGCCAAACCGATGGACCGCACGAAGCAGATCACGGCCAACCTGATTGGCCCGACGGCCCTCGGCTTCCGGCATCGCGACGACATTCAGGAAGTGACCGCACTGTTGTCCGATATGGGCATCAGCGTAAACGTCGTGGCGCCCATGACGTCCTCACCCAGTGACATTGCCCGCATGGGTGCGGCTCATTTCAACGTTCTGATGTATCCCGAAACCGCCGAATCCGCAGCCCGCTGGATGGAGAGGGAGCTTGGACAATCTTATACTAAGATTGTGCCGATCGGCGTTGGCGCGACCCGTGATTTCGTGAACGAAATGGCCGCGCTGACCGGTGTGGCCCCCTATATGGACGAAACCCGTCTGCGCTTGCCCTGGTATTCCAAATCCGTCGACAGCACGTACCTGACCGGGAAGCGTGTCTTTGTATTCGGAGACGGCAGCCATGTTCTGGCAGCCGCCCGCGTCGCGCAGGATGAAATGGGTTTCGAAGTTGTGGGCATGGGATGCTACAACCGGGAAATGGCACGGCCCGTTCGCGCCAAAGCCAAGGAAATGGGGCTTGAGGCCACCATCACCGACGACTACCTGGAAGTTGAGCGCGTGATCGAAGCGCTTCAGCCTGAAATGATCCTTGGCACCCAGATGGAGCGCCACATCGGCAAACGTCTCGGTATTCCCTGTGCCGTGATTTCCGCTCCAGTTCATGTGCAGGACTTTCCGGCGCGCTATTCGCCACAAATGGGAATCGAAGGCGCAAATGTGCTTTTCGACACATGGGTACATCCTCTGGTCATGGGGCTGGAGGAGCATTTGCTCCATATGTTCCGGGACGATTTCGAGTTTCACGATGCGGCCGGTCCGTCGCATCACGGTGGCCATGCGCCTGCGGCAAGCGTGGAGGGGGGGCCAGCCCCCCAGCCTGCGGCTTCCCCCCGGGATATTTCCAGCCAGGAGAAGATCACTGGTTCGGACGTCATCTGGTTGGATGATGCAGAAAAAGAATTGAAGAAGATTCCCTTCTTTGTGCGCGGCAAGGCCCGCCGCAATACGGAAAACTACGCGGCCGAGCGCGGCGTGGCCCAGATATCAATCGACACTCTTTACGAGGCAAAGGCCCACTATGCGCGATGAAACAGGCATTATCGGGCGCATGCCCGGCTACCGCGTGGTCATCCTCACTCTGGACAGCCACGCCGCGGGGCCCGCCCGCCGCGCCATGAAGGTGCTGGAGCGCGACTATCCCGGTCTGGATCTGCAAATCCACGCGGCCGCCGAATGGGGCGAAACGCCGGGTGCCTTTGAGGCCGCCGAAGAGGCGGTGCGTCATGGCGACATCATCGTTGCCAACCTGTTGTTTCTTGAAGAGCATGTGTCTCGCATTCTGCCTGCCTTGCGGGCGCGCCGCGACCATTGCGACGCGATGATCGGCGTCATTGCGGATTCAGACATCGTCAAGCTGACGCGCATGGGCACACTGGACATGGCCAAGCCTGTATCGGGCATTGGCAAACTGATGAAACGCCTGCGCGGCTCGTCCAAACCCTCGTCAGAGGATGGGGCCAAAAAGATGCAGATGCTGCGCCGTCTGCCCAAGATTCTGAAATTCCTTCCCGGCAAGGCGCAGGACCTGCGCGCCTGGTTCCTCGTCATGCAGTACTGGCTCGGTGGCTCGGACGACAATGTCCGCAGCATGATCCAGTTTTTGCTGAACCGCTATGCCACGGACACCGCGTGGAAACAGGCCCCGGAGGCCCCGGCCCCGATCGATTACCCCGATACCGGCCTTTACCATCCCGATCTGCCGCAGCGCATCACGACGGATCCCGATGATCTGCCCGGCCCCAAAGATCCGGAGCTGACCGTCGGCATCGTCATGCTGCGCTCTTATGTGCTCAGTTCTGACACCGCTCACTATGATGGGGTGATCCGTGCGCTGGAGGCCAAGGGCATCCGTGTCCTGCCCGCCTTTGCCGGTGGTCTGGACGCCCGCCCCGCGATCGACGCCTATTTCAAGGGCAAGATTGACGCCATGATCTCCCTGACGGGGTTCTCGCTGGTGGGCGGGCCCGCGTATAATGACAACGCGGCGGCGATCAAGGTCCTTGCCGATCTGGATGTGCCCTATCTTGCCGCCCATTCGCTGGAATTCCAGACGCTTGGCCAATGGGCAAACAGCTCGGGCGGCCTTGGTCCGATCGAGACAACGATGCTGGTCGCCTTGCCCGAGTTGGATGGGGCCACCTGCCCCACTGTTTTCGGCGGACGTTTGGGGCCAGAAGGCTGCAACGGTTGCGCCTGCAACTGCGCGGTCGCCGCCGAGCCGAAGGCCATGGTGCCTTGTCAGGAACGGATCGAAAGCCTGACGGAAAAGGTTTTGCGCCTCGGTCGCCTGCGCCGCAAACAGAACGCGGACAAAAAGATCGCCGTTGTCCTTTTTGGCTTTCCACCCAATGCCGGCGCTGTCGGAACGGCGGCCTATCTCAGTGTGTTTGAAAGCCTTTTCAATACGTTGACTACCATGAAGGCACGCGGCTATGACGTGATCGTGCCCGAAACCGTCGATGAATTGCGCGGTCTGGTACTCGGCGGAAACGCAAAGCAGTACGGACAAGAAGCGAACGTCGCGGCCCATGTCGATGCCGACACCATTGTACGGACGACACCGCCACTCGCGGCGATCGAGGCCGTATGGGGCCCCGCGCCGGGTCGGATCCAATCTGATGGCCGCGGTGTATTTGTGCTGGGCAAAGAGCTTGGCAACGTTTTTGTCGGTGTACAACCTGCCTTTGGCTACGAAGGCGACCCGATGCGGTTACTCTTCGAAAAAGGGTTTGCGCCGACGCACGCCTTTGTCACGTTCTACCTATGGCTGCGCAACACGTACCAAGCGGATGCTGTGCTGCATTTCGGCATGCATGGCGCGCTGGAATTCATGCCAGGCAAGCAAGCAGGCCTAGGAGCGCGGGACTGGCCGGATCGCCTGATCGGCGAAATGCCCAACATCTATCTTTATGCCGCCAACAACCCCTCCGAGGCGTCGCTGGCCAAGCGCCGCTCCGGTGCAGTGACCATCACCCATCTGACGCCGCCGCTGGCACAATCGGGGCTCTACAAGGGTCTCGTCGAGTTGAAAGACAGCCTGACGCGCTGGCGCGGGTTGGAGAACGATGACCCGATCAGGGCCGAGTTGGAAGCGTTGATTGCCGAACAGGCGGAAAACGTCGATATGGGCGGGGCTGCCCCCGAAACGCTGTGGTTGAAGCTGCTTGAAACCGAAGACGCCCTGATCCCGGATGGTCTGCATGTCGTTGGCGCTCCACTCACAGATGCGGCGCGGGCCGAGTATCTTGACCTGATGCCGCATGCTGACCTCGAAGCGCGCGCCCGTGTGGACGAATTGCTGAAACACGAGACAGAACTGGGCGCTTTGATGGATGCGCTGGATGCCAAGTACATCCTGCCTGTACCCGGCGGAGACCTGATCCGCTCGTCCGCGATCTTGCCGACGGGCCGTAACATTCACGCCTTTGATCCATTCCGGATGCCCACGGCCTTTGCCTGCCGCGATGGAATGAAACAGGCAGATTTGCTGCTTGAAACGCACCCGACTTTGCCGCGCTCCATTGCGCTGGTGCTTTGGGGCTCCGACAACATCAAATCCGATGGGGTCCCGATTGCACAGGCGCTGGCGTTGATGGGCTGCACGCCCCGTTTCGACAGCTTTGGCCGTCTGGCGGGCGCGGATCTGATCCCGCTCGAAGAGCTGGGCCGTCCGCGGATCGACGTCGTTATGACCCTGTCTGGCATTTTCCGCGACCTGCTGCCGCTGCAAAGCCGGATGCTGGCCGAAGCGGCGCTGAAATGCGCGCAAGCGGATGAGCCACTGGAGCAAAACTTCATCCGGGCCCATGCGCTCATCTATGCCGAGAAACAGGGCTGCGATCTGGCGACGGCAGCATTGCGGGTCTTTTCCAATGCCGAAGGCGCTTATGGATCGAACGTGAACCAGTTGGTCGACAGTTCCGCCTTTGGGGACGAGGATGAGTTGGCCGATGCCTACGAGAACCGCAAAAGCTTTGCCTATGGCGTCGACGGCAAGTCGGCGGCCAACCCCAAACTGCTTCAGCAGGCCTTGGCGGATGTCGAGGTGGCCTATCAGAACCTGGAATCCGTTGAACTGGGTGTCACCACCGTCGACCACTATTTCGACACGTTGGGCGGTATTGCGCGGGCAGTGAAACGCGCGCGCGGATCGGATGCGGCCATTTACATCGGTGACCAGACACGCGGGGCGGCCAAAGTGCGGACGCTCAAGGATCAGGTGGCGCTGGAAACACGTTCCCGCTCGCTCAACCCGAAGTTTTTCGAAGGGTTGCTCAAGCATGGTGCCGAAGGTGTCCGCCAGATCGAAGCCCAGGTGACCAATACGGTCGGCTGGTCTGCCACGACCGGACAGGTCGACGAGTGGGTGTATCAGCGCATTTCCGAGACCTTTGTTCTGGATGACGAGATGCGCAAGCGGCTGGCCGATCTGAACCCGACCGCCTCCAGCCGCATGGCCAACCGCCTGCTGGAAGCGTCGGATCGCAACTACTGGCAGCCCGATGCCGAAACCCTCGCGGCGCTGCAGGATGCAGCGGACGCATTGGAAGACAAGCTCGAAGGGATCGCAGCAGAATGATCCGTTTGACCATCTCAGATGACAGGAGCCTCCGGCGGGAGTTTTTCTGGCAAGATGAAGCAGGGGATCGCGCCCCCGGTGATACCAACGGATGCTTTGTATCCGAGGAAAGGAAACTCTCATGAGCCCACTCGACAGAAACCCCCCCAATTTGCGGGGTCAGGACGGTGAAGGATCCGTGCAGGTTCATCAGGATGAAGAAGCAAAGATAGAAGGCGCGAAGGTGTTTTCCGTCTATGGCAAGGGCGGCATCGGTAAATCGACGACCTCTTCGAACCTGTCGGCGGCCTTTTCCATGCTGGGCAAGCGGGTTTTGCAAATCGGGTGCGACCCCAAGCACGACAGCACCTTTACCCTGACCGGCATGTTGCAGCCCACAGTGATCGACATCCTGAAGGAGGTCGATTTTCACCCCGAAGAACTGCGCCCCGAGGATTTCGTGGCAACCGGCTTCAACGGCGTGAAATGCGTCGAGGCAGGCGGGCCCCCTGCGGGCACCGGGTGCGGTGGCTATGTGGTCGGTCAAACCGTCAAGCTGCTGAAACAGCACCACCTGCTGGAAGAGACCGATGTGGTGATCTTTGACGTGCTGGGCGATGTGGTCTGCGGTGGCTTTGCCGCCCCCTTGCAGCACGCCGACCGCGCCCTGATCGTTACCGCCAATGATTTCGACAGTATCTATGCGATGAACCGGATCATCGCGGCGGTCCAGGCCAAGTCCAAGAACTACAAGGTCCGCCTGGCGGGCTGCGTCGCCAACCGGTCCAAAGACACCAATGAGGTCGACCGTTATTGCGACACCGTGGGCTTCAACCGCATCGCGCATATGCCCGATGTGGACGCCATCCGCCGGAGCCGCCTGAAGAAAAAGACCCTGTTCGAGATGGACGACGACGAGGATATCGTGCGCTGCCGGGCCGAGTACATGCGCCTTGCCAAACTGCTTTATGATGGCACCGAAGGTGTGGCCCCCATGCCGATGGAAGATCGCGATATCTTTGAATTGCTTGGATTTGATTGATGCCAGCCTATGACCAAACCCGCGCCCGGATTGAAGACTATTTCGATCGCACGGCGACCAAGACCTGGGAGCGTCTGACATCGGACGCGCCCGTCAGCCGCATTCGCGAAACCGTGCGCGCGGGCCGGGACCGGATGCGGGCACTGATGTTATCACGCTTGCCGGAAGACTTGCGCGGCGCGCGGATTCTTGATGCTGGATGCGGTGCAGGGCCTGCCACGATCGAAATGGCTCAGCGCGGGGCGCAGGTCGTTGCTGTCGACATCTCGCCTCAGTTGATCGATATCGCCAAGCGCCGCCTGCCTACGGACCTGCACAAACAGGTTCAGTTTCGTGCGGGCGACATGTTTGACCCTGAATTGGGTCAGTTCGACGCCATCATCGCCATGGACAGCATGATTTACTACACCGCTGATGACATCGGCACCCATCTCGCGGCGCTCGAGTCGCGCGTCTCCGGTCCGATTGTTTTCACCGTGGCACCGCGCACTCCGGCCCTGATGGCCATGTGGTATGCAGGCAAGGCGTTTCCCCGCTCTGACCGGTCGCCCGTGATGATCCCACATGCCCACCCTGCCCTCGCCCGCGCGGCCAAGGACAAGGGCGTACGCAGCACGCTGCGTCCTGTCGACCGGGTCACATCGGGCTTCTACATTTCCGAAGCAATGGAGTTGCGTGCATGAGCCAGTTGCGGCGCCTCACCACACGGGTTCTGCCCTTCGCCGATGCGGCCTCCGAAGGATTGCCGCTGAACGAGCTTTTGCGCCTGTCACTGTTTCAGGTGTCGGTCGGCATGGCATCGGTGTTGCTTTTGGGCACGCTGAACCGGGTGATGATTGTTGAGCTGAACCTCGCCGCGACCATCGTGGCGGTGATGATCGCGCTTCCGGTACTGATTGCGCCGTTCCGGGCCCTTTTGGGGTTCCGATCCGACACACACAAATCCGCCATCGGCTGGAAGCGGGTGCCCTATATCTGGTTTGGCTCGCTCTGGCAGTTCGGCGGCCTGGCCCTCATGCCCTTTGCCCTGCTGGTTCTGGGCGGGGATGTTTACATCAAGGTACCCTTTGCAGGCGAAGTCTTTGCCGCTCTTGCCTTCCTCATGACAGGCCTTGGCCTGCACATGACACAGACAGCCGGGCTGGCGCTGGCCAGTGACCGGGCCACCGATGAAACCCGTCCCCGTGTTGTGGCGCTGCTCTATGTGATGTTCCTCGTCGGCATGGGTATCTCGGCCTTGATCATCGGTGGATTGCTTCGCAATTACACAGACTTGACCCTGATCCGGGTGGTGCAAGGCGCCGCCGTGGTCGGCGTGATTCTGAACCTCATCGCCCTGTGGAAACAGGAATCCCTGCAACCCTCGACCAAGCAGGAGCGTGAGGCGCCTCGCCCGCTGTTCCGCGACGCGTGGAAGGATTTCATGTCCGGTGGACAGGCGGGGCGGCTGTTGGTCTGCGTCTTTGTCGGCACCATGGCGTTCAACATGCAGGACGTTTTGCTCGAGCCTTATGGCGGCGAAATCCTGGGTCTTTCGGTTGCGGCGACGACCGTGTTGACCGCCCTGTGGGCCACCGGCGCTTTGGCCGGATTTGCCCTGGCTGGCAAACGGCTGGCGACGGGATCAGACCCCTACAGGCTGGCCGCGACGGGCATTCTGGCCGGGGTTTGTGCGTTCAGCCTCGTGATCTTTGCGTCGCCCATGCAGGCCAACGGATTGTTCTACGTTGGTGCGACGCTGATCGGTTTCGGCAATGGTCTTTTTGCCATTTCAACCCTGACTGCGGCGATGACCATGCCCGCCCATGGCAAAGCTGGCCGGGGCCTCGCCCTCGGGGCCTGGGGTGCGGCACAGGCAACCGCGGCCGGTATCGCAATTGCAGTTGGAGGTGGCCTGCGTGACTGGGTCAATGCCATCGCAACGTCCGGCCAGTGGGGCGAGGCATTGAACGCCCCTTCAACCGGATATTCTTTCGTTTACCATGTCGAGATTGGCCTGCTCTTTGTCACTCTCGCAATTCTGGGACCGCTCGTGCGCCACTCTGGTCCTCTCACCCAGCCGGAAAAGCCTCAGCCCATCGGGTTGATGGATTTTCCCACATGACCTTGTCCAGAAAAGGAAACCTGACATGACCGGGACATTTTTTGGCGAATTCGATTTGGCGAGCCTGTCACTTTGGCTTTTCTATATCTTCTTTGCCGCCCTGATAATCTACATCCAACGCGAGAATATGCGCGAAGGCTATCCGCTGGAGGACGACGAGGGCAAAAAGTCCTCGAACCCCAGCCTGTGGCCTATCCCATCCGATAAGACTTTCAAGCTGCCTCATGGTCAGGGCGAATTGAAGATGCCGTCCGGGCAGGCCCCCGAGCGCGAGAATCTGGCCATCAAGCGGGTCGGCATGGGCAACGGGTATCCGCTGGAACCCACCGGTGACCCGATGATCGACGGTGTCGGTCCCGCCTCCTGGGCGCCGCGCCGTGATGCACCGGAGCTGGACGGCCATGGTCATCCCAAAATCATACCGATGTCTTCCAACGAGGTGTTCAAGTTCGCCGCCGGCCGTGACCCACGCGGGCTGCCCGTTGTCTCCGGCGATGGTGAAGTGGTCGGTAAAGTCGTCGATATGTGGATAGATGAGCCCGAACAGCTTGTCCGCTACCTGGAATTCACGCTTGATTCCAAATGGGGCACGGGCAACCGTCTGATACCTCTTACGATGGCCCGGATCGGCAAGGACAAGGTCAAGGTCAGAAGCCTCTATGGCAAGCATTTCGGCACTGTTCCGTCGATTGCAAGTCCGACGCAGGTCACCCTGCTCGAAGAAGACAAGATCTGTGGTTACTACGGCGGCGGCACGCTCTACGCTGATGTCAGCCGTCAGGAAGCCTTGATCTGAAACAGACGACCCGCGCGGTTTCATGCCGCGCGGGACCACAAGGCAAGCAACGAAAAAGGGGGGAATGTGCGCCATGTCCCACGACGATTTTGAGATTGAGCCCATCCCTGGGCTTCCCGAACAGCCCCCCGAGGGCGAAGAGATTCTGTGGCGAGGCAAGCCGTCCACAATGGCATTGGCACGCGACGCGCTGAACCTGAACTGGATTATCGGATATTTCGCGGTCCTGATGGGCTGGCGCTTTGTCACGGTGGTTGATGTGCTGCCTCTGGGTCAGGCCATTGGGGCCACGGTGCCCTTCCTGCTTCTTGGCATGGTCGTCTGCGCCCTGCTGATCGGGGTGGCCTGGGTGCAAGCGCACAACACGGTTTACACGATTACCTCTGCCCGCATCGTCATGCGGATCGGTGCCGCCCTGACGCTGACGCTCAACCTGCCTTACCGCGAGGTGGGCAATGCGTCGCTCAAGCTGCGCAAGGATGGCACCGGCACGATCGCGCTGGAAACCATCGGCGACACCACGCTGAGCTATCTGGTGGTCTGGCCCCATGCAAGATCATGGCGCTTCAGCCCTGCGCAGCCTGCGCTGCGCTGCATCCCCGACGCCCAAAGCGTGGCGCGCATTCTCGCCGAAACCGCCGAAGCGCGCGTCAGCATACCACAGGTGACCCGCAACCCGGCCGCGTTTGACGCGGTGGCGGCGGAGTAAGCGCAATGACACATAGCTCAAACGTCCGCATTCACGCCAAGGAAGACCAACTCGTCCCCAAGGTCATGGTTCGGGCCGTCATGGCCCTGCTCCTGTCCATTCTGGCGCTGGTGACCATCGCAACACTGACGGACCGGCCCCTGGAAAGCACACCCGCCGACAGCGCGATCCTGAGCGAACGGGCCATCTTTCTCTCTGGTGAATCCACCGGTGCCGCGCGCGTTTTGGACAGCAACGGCACGGTCTTGGCCGATTTTTCTGCCGATAAGGGCGGCTTTGTCGCCGGCATCGACCGCGTCGTGAACCGCGAACGTGCCAAATCGGGGGCAGATATGTCCGCCCCGGTGATGCTGCGCCTGCGCGACGGCAATCGCCTCTCCATTTACGACCCCGAAACGAACTGGTCAGCCGAACTCATGGGTTTTGGCGCCACCAATCTCCGCACCTTCGCCAGGTTGCTGGAACAACCCTAATCCCGAGGAGGAAGCCACCATGGGACTACTGACGAGAGAAGTCGAGCATGCACCCTGCACTGTCGAGATTTCGCATAAATTCGAAAGCCTGCACGCGCATGTGCGGTTCAACAACGGCGCTGTGATCTATCCCGGCGACGAAGTACAGGTGGAAGGCCCCGAGATCATGGCCCCCTTCGGTGAAGTCGTCTCCGAAGACCGCCAGGCCACGATCATCCGCGCCAGCAAGCTGGAACAGCTTTGGACGCGCCTGACCGGTGATTTCGAAGTGATGGAACTTTGCGAGTTTTCCTTTTCCGAAGAGGTGACACTATGAACGCTCCACTCAAGCACACCGCCGACGCCACCACCGTCGAAGAAGGGCTGGCGATCGCCGAAGCCCAGGACAAGCAATATACCAGCGAAATGGCCACCGAGACGGCCATGGCCAACACGCTGCTGACGCCGCGTTTCTACACCACCGATTTCGACGAGTTGGACGCGATCGACGTGTCATCGGTGCGCGAAGACTGGGACGTGCTGATCGCCCAGATGGAAGCCGATCCCAACAAGGGCCACTTCAAGAAAAACGAAGACTGGGACCACGTCGATTGGGAGAACATGGAGCCCGAGTTGAAAAAGGAATTCATCGATTTTCTGATCAGCTCCTGCACAGCCGAGTTTTCCGGCTGCGTGCTCTACAAGGAAATGAAGCGGCGCGGAAACAACAAGGACATCACACAACTCTTTCAGCTGATGGCACGGGACGAAGCGCGCCATGCGGGCTTTATCAACGACGCCCTGCGCGAGGCCGGTTTGCGGGTCAACCTCGGCTTCCTGACCCAGAAGAAGAAATACACTTATTTCCGGCCCAAGTTTATCTACTACGCCACCTATTTGTCGGAAAAGATCGGATACGCGCGGTACATCACGATCTTCCGCCACCTGGAGGCGCACCCGGAGCATCGGTTCCACCCGATTTTCAAGTGGTTCGAAGAATGGTGCAATGATGAGTTTTCCCATGGCGAGGCTTTTGCGCTGCTGATGAAAACCGATCCCAAGCTGACCTCGGGCATCAATGTCTATTGGATCAAGTTCTTCCTCACGGCAGTCTATGCCACGATGTATGTGCGCGACCACCAGCGGCCTGCCTTCCACAAGGCGCTTGGCGTTGATCCCGACTGGTATGCCCACGAGGTGTTTACCAAAACGTCCAAGATGACCGAACAAATCTATCCGATCACGCTGGATATCGAACATCCCCGCTGGCAGCGCAATCTGGAGAAGCTGCAAAAGGCCAATGTGGATATGGTCGACGCAAAGGGATTGAAAAAGTTGGGTGCACAGATCCGTGCCGGGTGGGCCTTCGTGAATCTCTACACAATCCCCGCCAAGAAACATGCTGTGCCCGCATCCGTGCGCCTGGAACCAGCCTATTGACCCTTGAACCGGCATACACATTTTCCGACGCGGAAAATGGCAGGAAAACGTTGCGTTTTCCTGCACGCACCCTCACCCGGGCGGTGATGTTTTCTGCGTCAGAAAACAGCCGAAAACCGTGTCGGTTTTCGGGGACGGGGGCCACACGATGACCCCTTGGATCGCTGCCTTCATTGCGTTGTTTATCTGGTGGTTTTCTACCGGGACTATTCTGCTGGCCGTCAAATATGCCGATCGCGCGGGCCGCCGCGCCCGCGTCAACACCACGCTCATCGGCCTGCCGCTCCTGGCGGTTGGAGCTTACGGCGCATACTGGTCGCAAACCCAGACCGATATTCTGGGCATTTACGTGGCCTTCCTGTCAGCTCTGGCGCTTTGGGGCTGGATCGAACTCGCCTTCCTCACCGGCGTCATCACTGGCCCCAACACCTTGCCACTGCCCCCGAACGTGGCCCCGTGGGAGCGTTTCATTCGCGCATGGGGCACACTGGCCTATCACGAGATGCTTCTGGCCGGCACGCTCATCGCGCTTGGCCTGCTGCTCTGGCACGCACCCAACCCCTTTGGGCTCTGGACCTTTGCAGTCCTCTTTTTCGCGCGCATTTCCGCCAAGCTGAACCTGTTTTTCGGCGTGCCGCGGATCAATGTGGACTTTCTCCCGGATGCGCTCAGCCATCTGGCCAGTCATTTCCGGATCGCACCGATGAACTGGCTGTTTCCAATCTCGGTCACTGCTCTCACATTCGCCGTGGCGTGCTGGCTCGAGCGGCTCTATGCCGCTGAAACCGTCGGTGAGATCACCGGCTTTGCGCTGATGACGGCGCTCACTGCCCTCGCGGCACTCGAACACTGGGTGATGGTTCTTCCCATCCCCGATGAACGGCTCTGGCGCTGGATGCTGCCCGCGCCCAAACCCACACCAGAACAACAGACAAACCAAGGGGGGCATCATGGACTTTGATGTTTTGTTCCAGAACCAACTCGACACGCTGAAAGAGGAGGGGAACTACCGCGTTTTTGCGGAATTGGAGCGCAAGTCCGGTGCGTTTCCACGCGCCGTTTGCCACGATGACGAAGCCCCAGACGAGGTAACGGTGTGGTGTTCCAACGACTATCTGGGAATGGGCCAGCACCCAACCGTGACAAAGGCGATGAAAGACACCATCGACATGTGCGGCGCGGGCGCGGGCGGCACCCGCAACATCTCCGGCACCAACCATGCCCACAAACAGCTCGAAGCGGAACTGGCGGGCCTGCATGGCAAGCAAGACGCCCTTCTGTTTACCTCGGGCTATGTCTCCAACTGGGCCGCGCTCAGCACGCTGGGCAGTCGCCTGCCAGACGCCGTCATCCTGTCGGATGAACTGAACCACGCCTCGATGATCGAAGGCATCCGCCACAGCCGGGCCACCAAGGTCATCTGGAAGCACAACGACCCCGAAGATCTGGATCGCAAGCTGGCAAGCCTGCCCGCCAACGCGCCCAAGATCGTGGCCTTTGAATCCGTCTACTCCATGGACGGGGACATCTGCCCGATGAAGGAAATCGTCGAGGTGGCCGAAAAACACGGCGCCATGACCTATCTGGACGAAGTGCACGCCGTCGGCCTCTATGGCCCCCATGGCGGTGGAATCTCCGAACGCGAAGGGCTGGCCGATCGGATCACCCTGATCGAAGGGACGCTGGGCAAGGCATACGGCGTCGTCGGCGGCTATGTCACCGGGTCCGTGGCCATGTGCGACTTCATCCGCAGCTTTTCCTCGGGGTTCATCTTCACGACCGCCCTGCCCCCGGCCGTCGCTGCTGCGGCGCAGGCTTCCATCCGGCACCTCAAGCAATCCGACCAGGAACGCATATTGCAACGCGAGCGGGTCGCCTATCTGCGCAAGCGGCTGGATCAGGAAGGCATCCCACATATGGACAATCCCAGCCACATCATTCCCGTGATGATCAAGGATCCGGTCAAATGCCGGATGCTGGCAGACTACCTGATGCAACGCTACGGGATCTATGTGCAGCCAATCAACTACCCTACCGTGCCCAAAGGCACGGAACGGCTGCGGTTCACGCCGTCACCCCTGCACAGCATCGACGACATCGAACATCTGGTTCTGGCGCTCAAGGACCTGTGGAAGCAATGCGCAATCTCCCACGCGGTGGCCTGATCAAAAAAAGTCGGCCAAATTGCGGGTTAAAGGGGGGTCAAGTCAATGTTACTGTTGACTTGCCTTCTGAACCGCTACGTTCTGTACCAAGCAAACGTCAAAGGAGACTACCAATGTTTCGCACCCTTGCAATCGTGGCCTCTGCCACGCTCGCCGCACCCGCACTCGCTGACGGGCACGCCGCGTCCGGTGACGCAGCCGCGGGCGAAAAAGCATTCCGCCAGTGCATTTCATGCCACGTCGTCGTGAATGATGCCGGTGAAACTCTGGCCGGCCGGAAGGCCCAGACCGGCCCGAACCTCTACGGGATCGCCGGGCGCGCCGCCGGAAGCGTCGAGGACTTCAGGTATTCCGATCTCATCATGGCAGCAGGCGAACAGGGTATCGTGTTCGACGAAGCCAACTTCGTCGCCTACGTGCAGGATCCGACAGGCTGGCTGCGCGAAACCACGGGCGACAGTGGACGCGGCAAGATGACCTACAAGGTGCGTAAGGAGTCCGACGCTGTCGATCTCTATGCTTACCTCGCGTCGCTCAGCGCAGGCGGCAGCTAAATCACTTTACATATCTGAGAAAACACCGCGCCGGGAAACCGGCGCGGTGTTTTTCGTTTTGAACTCTTGATCAAGTTGGAGTGGAGGCGGACCGGACGCAAAATGCACAAGCGGCCGCATTTTGTTGGTGCTGCACGCCGGTATCAAGTTCGCCAGAACACGCCACACCTTGGGCTCATCAGCCTTAGGAAGCTCTTGCAGGAACAGGACGACGGCGGCGGGATCGTGCGATCCATAATTCTGCGATCACGGCATTTGGCACCCAGCAGAACCAAGCCAGCCATGGAGAAGCCTCTATGTACCCGACGCCCGATACCAAAAACCCGGCGAGATAAAGGCGGAGCGTGACTCCTGCCAAAGTGAGCGCGAAAGACCGGATCATCCATTCCCTGTGAATTTCAATTTGCCGCTTCAATGCATGCAGTAGTGCTTTACCAGTGGTTCCCAGCCAAAAAACACCAAGCAGGCCGAAACCAGCGCCCGCAACCACACCACCCGATGCATTAACGGCCAGCAAAATGCCTGCGACACCGCCGACCAGGACGCACGCGGCGTAAATGCGTCCCGACCATCGATGAAGACGAGGTCGCCTGGCGCGCAAACCGGGCAAAAATTGGAAGCCACCGAGAACCAGAGCCAGCGGGGCGACCGAAACATGCAAGATGAAAGCCATCCTGCGCGCGATCAAGTGATCTCCAAAGTCGGGAAAACTCAACTCAAACCCAAGACCCAGAAAACGCCAGGATCCGAGCGCGACCAGAATGCTCAGCGTCAATATGCCATAAAGGGTAAAGCGCTGTGCCAAAATAGAAGCTCCGTTTTGGTGGGTTTCGCACCAAATAAAAATCACGTGCTCTGCGGGAGCTTAGATGTCCAATCCCGAGATTTGGCGGATTGGATTCAGGTTGAATCGCACTGGCTCCGAGGCCCATATCTTGCAAGTGTAGTCGTAGGGCGTGAGGTCGTCGAGTGTCTTGCACCGAAGCGCATAGTTCCAGGCTGCCAAGACGTCCGCTAGGAGCAAGCGCCGTTGGTCGTGACTGTGGTAATGGTAACGCTGCGCCGTCGCCTCCTTGATCGTGCGGTTCAGCCGGTGCTCAGTCTCGCGCGTATTTGGCCTGCGACTGAGGAATTGGAAAACCGCAGCAGCAAACGAAGTCAAAGCCCCATAGCCCCGGTACACTTCCATTGTTTAAGCTTGATGTGAGCCAAGCGCCATTCGGGAATCCTGCGATGATGAGTTCGTTGCATCACAAGTTGCCGACGCCTGAACAATGTCTTGGGACGCGCGCCAGATCGCTTTTTTCACGGCAATCCATCGCCATTGCCGCCAAATCATCGTCAAACCGCGCAACACCGTCACGATGGCTCACACGTAGTCAGTATTTCCATTTTGTCCCGGCGGAAGGCTTTGCGCCAGCCAATCCGGAAGTTCCGGTTCGTTAAAACCCGTGACGGCAGTTCGAGCGCAGTCCGCCAGACTTCCAAAGCGCACACTGCATCCTGTTAACCCATTGGCATAATGCGCATATTTTCCAGAATTCGTCATGAGAACTTTCGCATCCGGTGGAAAAACCGGTTCTGTAATGGAGCACCAGCACATATCCGGGATGACCCGCACACCTGCCTTGAGCAAACGCGCAGTAATGCCTTCAGCGGCGGCCTCCGCAAGTACGCCTCTCCCGACTGTCACGACCGTATCCGCACAGCAGGTGTGCCCATTCAAGAGTTCGGCGAACCTGCGGCATTCCGACAAAGAGGCGTGCGGACTGCCAATGGCCACGAGGTCAACCTGGTCTTCGGCAGAATTGAAGTCGCGCCAGACTACCGCCAAATCAACAGGATTGATTTGGGACTGTTTGGCGTTGGAATGAGAACCAAGATCAGCTTCCGGCGTATGCCCCCGCACATGTATCATCGGGGCTGCCGAAGTTGTTCCGAACGCTGCGCACAAGGCTTTCAAGTCATCCTGTGTCGGTCGGGTCCTTTCGAGACCTGTCAGGACCGGAATGTCATTGGGCGATATGGCCCCCGCCAACCATCCAAGCATAGGCCACAGGGCGTCGTCGTAACTTTTGGGCAGAAAAACATGGATCACATGCCCCGGCACCCGGTTCTCAGTCAGGTAAACGCCTGTGTTGGGCGCGCGTCCGGTCATGGCGATAAACAGATCGAGGTAATCGGGATGTTTCACCGTGCGCGCGCCGATCACGGAATTCGCAAAAATCACCGCGTTGGACTCCGACCAGCCGATCATTTCACCCGCAACAGGGACATCGTCCAACAAATACGGCGCACATGTGAATGTCGGGCGCGCACCCATATTGACATAGGCATCGGCAAGACGGCTCGCCTTCTTGCCGAAATCAGGAACAACGCCCTGAGCCTGCCAGTTCTCCCGATCTACGGAAATGGCATTGATCGTCGTTGGAATGCGGGTCTTTGCCCCCATCTGCTGCATTTTTTCCGCAAAATCCAGGTTGGCATCATGCGCCAGGATGCACCCGTCAATATGTCCACGGTCAACCGTCACGAAACCATGCGCCCCTTGGGTTGCCGCCATAAGACACAGAACCTCCATCGCCATCTTGAGCGCTGGCCCGTCATGACCGTCGAGCATTCTGCGGTCTGTGTCCGTGAGTGTAAGCATGTCCGGATGCAGCGTTTGCAGCGGGATCAACTTTCCATCATAGCAAAGCCCCGCGCTTGAAACGGTTGCACGTGTCGCGGTGGCCAGATCGTCATATGCGTTTGGCGCAAGGCGGAGAACAACAACAGGAGCGTCAAAGAGCCGATCCGCGATCATGGCTCCGAGTGTCAGTATGTTCTCTTGCTCGCGGAAGACCAACGCCGCGGGTGCCTGTCCGTTCCGGGCCAGTTGCAACAGCACGCCACTGCCGCTGCACGACCCTCGGGATGTTGGCATAAGCACGATGCGACCTGCAAGCGATGCACCGTGATCTGGGTGATGTGCGTCGATGATGACCCCGGTGTCCGGATCGACTCCACCCCAAAAGCTAAGACCTTCCGCGCAGACAAGAACGTCTCCGTCAGCGTTCCCTTGAACAAGCGCCGTTGCGATGACGTCTTGCATATTTATACCGCGCCCTCGACAGCGTTCACGATGTAATCGCCAATCATCAAGTCAAGATGTGCGCCGCCACCATTCTTGAAAATGGTAATCTCGGTGTCAGACACTCGCGCCGGAGCCTCCCGGCCGATCAGATCGTAAAACTCTCCTTTGATATCCGCTTCGCTTATGACGCCCGTCGCAATGGGGATCATCAACTCGCCGATGTGATGCAGCGTTGTGTCGCGGCTGTCCACGAATATTGACCCCTTGGCGATGAGCCCATCATCGGCTTCGCGCATATCGGCCTTGAAGGCACCGATCAAATCGACATGAGTCCCTGGCGATATCCAGTCCCCCTTCAGAACCGGCGCATAGGCCATCGTGGCTGAACTGATAATGTCCGCGCGCGTTGCGCTCTCTGCCAGATCGTTCGAAACGACAATCTCTGTCCCGACTTCGCCGATGGTCTGCACGATCCTTTGGGCCTGCTCGGGTCGCCGGGCCCAGATCGCAATCTGCTCCAGCGATGGAAAGATCTCCAGATAGGCATCGACCAACGCCTCGGCAATCGCCCCTGCCCCAACGATCAACACGCGCTTGCTTTCAGGCCGTGCCAGCAGTTGCGCGCCCAGAATGGAATCGCTCACAGTCTTGATCTTGGTCACGAGACGGCTGTCGATGATGGCTCTCAGGCTGCCGGTGTCGGGCTCATAGACCATCATCGCCCCTTGCGTCGTCGGCAGTCCTTTGGCGGCATTGTCCCTGAAAACTGTGACCGCTTTGACGGCATAGCCCAATCCTTCGATGTACGCACTGCGGTTCAGCAACGTCGCGTCCGACGGTCCAATGAACACATCGGCAATGTCTGCCTTGGGCCGCAGATGGCCCGCGCGCAATGCGTCGACGGCCTTTTGCCATGACATCAGCCCCAAGGCGCCGTCGTAACCGATGTATCTGTGTGCCACAGGCGCTCTCCTTTCGGTTACACGACATCCGGCGCAAAGATTTGCGGATACAGGTTCCGCATCGCCGTTTCGTCCATTTCGGTCTGAAACTTGTGACTTTGGGACAACGCGTTGGCGCGCACAGCGGCAGGACGGGCATCAATGGCATCCAAAAGGCGCTTGATGTTCGTAAAGCGCTCGAATGCGGATGGCTCTTCGAGCACGAACGGAATGCGCGGCGCCCAACCCCAGACCGCCATATCGACGATCGTATATGTGTCGCCCATCATATAGGTCCGGTCCTCAAGACGATCTTCGACGATCTGCCAATGGCGGTTGGTCTCGAAATGGTAGCGCTTGATCGCATAGGGCAGCTTTTCGGGGGCCATATTGCGGAAATGGAACGCTTGCCCGGAATAGGGGCCGACGCCCGTGGCGATAAACATCAGCCAGGACAACATTTCCCCACGCTGGTCGGCGGGCGGCAGGAACTGCCCCGTCTTTTCCGCCAGATAGAGCAGGATCGCATTGCTGTCGAAGACGACCGTCTCGCCATCCCGAATGGCAGGGACTTTAGCATTGGGATTGATGGCGCGGTACCCGTCTGTGTGCTGATCGCCGCGCTTCGTATCGATAGGCACGGGTTTATAATCCAACCCGCTTTCCTCAAGAAAAAGGCTTACTTTCAGCGGGTTGGGTGCTGCGTTATAGAAAAACTCGATCATGGCGGTCCCTTTTGGCGGTGCTGGTTCAGTGGCGCAGAATTTTCGAAAAGAAGTCGCGGGCCCGGTCGGTCCTCGGGGTGTCGAACAATTCTGTCGGTGTGCCCGCTTCGATGATCTGACCGGCATCCATAAAGACGACTTTGTCGGCCACCTCGCGGACAAAGGCCATCTCGTGACTGACGATAACCATGGTCATACCCTCGTTTGCCAGTTTGCGAATGGCATCGAGGACTTCATTCACCAATTCTGGATCCAGGGCCGAGGTCACCTCGTCCAAAAGCAGGATCTGCGGTTTGAGCGCGAGCGCCCGCGCCAGCGCCACACGTTGTTGCTGGCCACCGGACAGTTGATCGGAAAACGCGTCAGCCTTGTCGGACAGCCCAACGAGGCCGAGCAATCTGCGCGCTTCCGACATCACCTCGGATTTGTTCCATTTCTTGATCTTCAGCGGTGCCAGTGTGAGGTTCTGCATCACGGTCATGTTCTGGAACAGGTTGTATTGCTGAAACACGACGGCCATACGGTCGCGTGCGGCCCGCACCTCTTTAGCCGACGAATAGTTCATCGTCTCGCCTGCAATATCCACCGCGCCGCCGGTGATTGGAGTAAGGCCCATCAAGGCGCGCAGAACCGTGGATTTGCCCGACCCGGAAGGCCCGACAAGGGCTGCAATCTCCCCCTTCTCTATGGAGAAGCTGATGCCCTTGAGGACTTCAAGTGAACCATATTTTGCGCGAACGTCTTTGACCGCGAGGTGTGGCAAGGCGTTTCTCCAGATATTGGCCGAGCATGCTCAGCGGGAACGACATGAGGAAGTAGCAAAGCGCGATGGTGCCGAATACCAGAATACCGGAATAGCCTTGGTTGTTCAGCTCTTTGCCGCGGAATGTCAGCTCGAAGACGCCGACCTGACTGACCAGTGCCGTGTCCTTGATAAAGCTGACGGCAAAGGCGATGGCAGGCGGTATGATCACAGGCCAGGCCTGCGGCAGCACGATCCGCAAGTTGGTCTGCAACCGCGACAGATTCATCGCCTGGGCAGCTTCGATTTGCGCCAACGGGACACTTTCCAGACCTCCGCGAATGATATCGGCCGTATAGGCGACCGCGTACAGGCAGATGGCAATGACAGCGATTGTAAAAAGCGAGGCGTTCGGCGTCACCGTCTGGATGAAGAACAACACCAGATAGATGACGACGATGAAGGGAATGCGTCGAAATACCTCGACATAAAGGATGCAGACAAAGCGCAATGGCAACGCCCAAAGCCCCGGCGTCTGGCGCAGAAAGACCAAAACGAATGCCAGACCGAAACCGATCAAACAGCCCGCCACTGTCATCGCCAGCGTGAGGCCCGCGGACTCCAGCAAAAGGATGAGGTTCGGACCGGAAAAGAAACGGGGCATCTGTTCGAGGATACGCTCCATCAGAAAATCCTCGCCTTGACGCGGAATGCCCACCGCCCGAGCAACGCAAGCCCGATCGACGCCACGAAGGTCAGCACGACATACATGCCGGCGACGACAGTAAAGTATTCGAGCCAGCGGTAATTGACGCTGGACAGGTTGATCGCCTGACCGGTCAATTCGTCAACGCCGATCAAGGCCCCGACCGACGTGCCCATGACCAGAACGACGATGAAGAAGTTCGCGAGTGCCGGATAGATCGATTTGGCGATGTGGGGCACGATGATGTAGCGGACCTGCTGGAGCAGGGACATGCCAAGGGTTTGGCCTGCCTCGATCTCGGTGATGCGCACAGACAAAAAGCCAGCGCGCAAGATCAGTGTCAGGTATGCTCCGGCGTTCAGCGTCAGGCCGATGATCAAACACGCTTCATTTGACCAGCGCAGGCCGACTTCGGGCAGACCGAAGTAGAGGAAATAGATTTGTATGAGTGCGGGCGTGTTTGTGATGAACACGACATAAACGTTGACCACAAACCGGACAGGCCAGGGCCCGTATGTCTTGAGCGCGGCACAAATCAGCCCGATGATGGCACCGCCCGCAAACGCGAAACACCCAAGCTGGAATGTCAGCCAAGCCCCTTCGAGCAGTTCAGGGAAATTGTCCCAAACGACACCGAATTGAAATTTATAATCCATTTATATGCGCGCGCGCGAGCGCCCCGGAGCGTATGAAACATGCCCGAGGCACCCGTTTCCTTTCAATCAGAAGTAGGGATCAGGATCGACGGTCCGCAACATAGGCGCGCCGTAATGCTTCTCCCACGTCTCATTGATCATGCCCGAGGAATGCAGGTTGTACAGAGCGATGTTCAACACTTCGGTCAGGTTTTCGTTGCCTTGGCTGACCCCGATAGCACAGTAGGCCACGAAGATCGGTTCTTCGACCACGCGCCAGTTTACGTCCGGGTAGTTCTCGGTGAAGGCCATGAAGAAGTCGATGTTTTCGACAATCGCATCGGCCCGTCCCTGCCCCACAAGGCGCACGGTGTCGGCCAGCGTATCGACAAGCTCAATCTCGACATTCGGCATGTTCTCACCGGTCCAGTCGACCGTCCAGTTGCCGCGCATATTGGCCAGCGTCATGCCTTCTCTGTTGAAGTCCTGCCAAGTGTCGCCTTCGACCTCTTCGGTTGTCAGCACGGCCAGAACTTCGGTGTGCAAGGGTACCGTATAATCAATCAGCTTGGCACGTTCGGTGTTGCGCGTCAGGGCGCCCAGCGAGATGTCAATGCGATCCGAAACAAGGAACGGCACGCGTTGCGGCGTCTCCGTCGGCACCCATTCGGCCTCGACGCCAATGGCGGCGGCCAATGCGTTTCCGACGTCGATATCGAAGCCGACCCACTCACCCGCGTCATTTCGCGTGCTCATATTGGGGAAATTCGGGTTGATTCCGATGCGCAATTTGCCGTCGGACAATATCTCGTCGAGGCTTTTGGCTTCGGCGCCGGTAAAGGCCCCTGCCGCCATGGCAAGTACAGCAATACCCGCTAGAAATTTTCTCTTCATCATCTCTCGCAACTCCCGTGTTGTTTCGTCCGAATCGGGGCTCTGATCAAAGAATTTTGAAGCGGCACCCAAATTGTGCGCAAAATGAACTTTTGTGCGGATTTAGCGTCGGGGACATTTCCCTTTGTGTCAATCCCTGATGATCGCCGGTGCGGTTGCGTTCGATCGGCCGGGGCTTTCACGGCGCGTTAAAAAGCAGACAACCTGATTTGACGCGCGCAGCTTGTGCGGTGTCGTCCTTGCCGATTTTGGCGACTGCTCTCAATTCCCATTGCAAACGCGTTCGCCTGCTGGCCAAATACTTCAATGCGTATCGGGCTGATAGTCAATCCATTTGCCGGGCTTGGTGGTGCCGTTGGCCTGAAAGGGACCGACGGACCGGACACCGTTGCCGAGGCAATGCGGCGGGGCGCGCAGGCAAAAGCGGGCGCGCGGGCACGTTTGGCATTGACCAGATTGGCAGACCGCGTTCCCGGGGCCGCCATCACACTGGCCGCCGGCGCATTGGGCCAGAACTGGGCAGCAGATCTGGACCTGGATGCGACGATCATCGCAAGCCCCACGGTGACGGGCACCGCCCGCGACACCAAGGAAGCCGTTCGGGCCATGGGTCCGCTTGATGTGATCGCCTTTGCGGGAGGCGACGGCACGGCCCGCGATGTTGCAAGCGTTGCCAATGGTGCCGCCCTTCTGGGCATTCCCTGCGGCGTCAAGATGCACTCAGGTGTCTTTGCCGTCTCGCCGCACTCCGCCGGTGCGATGCTGGCAGATCTGATGACGTCGCCGGACCGTGTCAGTTGGCTGGACGGTGCCGAAGTGATGGACATCGACGAAGCGGCGTTGCGAAACGGCATTCTTGCGCCGCGTCTTTATGGGCTTGCGCGCATTCCGGTCTCACGCAACCTGATGCAGGCCGCCAAGGGCGGACCACGGCAAGACGCGGCCAGTGCTTTGTCGAGCGCCGCCCAAGGCATCGTGGCCGACATGGACGAACAGACGCTTTATATCATTGGTCCCGGTACCAGCGCAGGGGCGGTCATGACAGCAGCAGGCCACACGGCGACCCCCTTGGGCGTGGACGCCATGCTGAACCGCGCGCTTGTGGCCCAAGATGCGGACGACGCAACCTTGAAGGGTCTCGCCGAAGGTCGCGACGTGCGCGTCATTCTGGGGGTGACGGGGCAACAGGGCTTCCTGCTGGGCCGCGGCAATCAACAAATCGGTCCCGCGTTGATCGCCAAGGCAGGCCGCAACGGCCTCATCATTCTGGCCACCGAAGACAAGCTGAGCGCACTCGCCCGGCCGCGCTTGCTGGTCGACACCGGAGACCCTGATCTGGATGCGGAACTCGAAGGGTTTGTACGCGTCTCGACCGGGGCCAACCGCGAGATGATGATGCGTATCGCTTCTGGTTGATTAGCATTGTGCGATATGCGAACATTTGTGCAATAGAGATTCAGTTGCTGTTTGCTGCACAATCCGGAGGCCCATGATGACCGACACAACCCGCGCACATCCGTGGATGGCGAACTCTGCCCCCGGCGCAATCCAGGCGATGCTTGACGAGATTGGCGCCGCGTCCGTTGCGGACGTATTTGAACAGATTCCCCAGGATCATTTCAGAACCACACCGCTGGACTTGCCACCGACGCTGTCGTCGGAAATCGAATTGAAGCGGGATCTGGTCAGCAAGCTGAAAAAGAACAGTGATTGCGAAACCAATCTCAGCTTTCTGGGGGCCGGCGTCTGGCAACATCATGTGCCGGCAATCGTCGACGAAATTGTAGGCAGAACCGAATTCGCAACCAATGTCTGGGGCAGCTACCAATCCGATCACGGTCGCAATCAGGCGTGGTTCGAGTTCTCGTCACAACTTGGCGCATTGCTGAACCTCGATGTGGTGCAGTTGCCGGTGTATTCCTGGGGTTGTGCCATCGGCCACGCGATGCGTATGGCCCAACGGATCACGGGCCGCTCAAAAGTGATCGTGTCGCAATTGTCCGATCCGGAGCGATTGTCGGTGATCCGGACCTATTGCCAGCCCTCGGCCATGGAAAGTCATATCGAGGTTGTCATGGTGGCCGTCGACCCGACCACCGGCCGCATCGATATCAACGATATGAAATCCAAGCTGGATGGCGACGTGGCTGCCGTCTATGTCGAAAACCCGGCCTATCTGGGTACGATCGAGACCGAAGCCGCCGAAATCGCCCGGCTGGCGCGGGCCGCAGGTGCCGAAACCATCGTTGGCGTCGATCCTGTCTCACTCGGGGTCATGACCGCGCCCGGCGATTACGGTGCGGATATCGTCACCGGTCCGGTACAGCCGCTGGGTGTCCATATGCAATGCGGCGGGGGCGTTGGCGGGTTTATCGCTTCGCGCGACGAAGAAAAATACGTTCTGGAATATAACGGTTTTCTGGTCTCGATCGTTGAGACGCTGGAGCCGGGACAAGTCGGCTTTGGATTGGCTTGCCCACACCAGAACTCCTATGGATCACGCGAGCACGGCAAGGACTGGACGGGAAATTCCACCTATCTCTGGGCGATTGCCGGGGCGGTTTACATGAGCCTTTTGGGGCCAGAGGGTTTCCGGGAACTGGGCAATCTGATTGTCAGCCGGGCGCGTTACGCGGCCAAGTGCCTGTCCGAGGTGCCGGGGGTCAAGATTGTCTGGCCTGATACCACCTTCAAGGAATTCGTCGTCAATTTCGACGATACCGGCAAAACCGTCGCCGAGGTCAATGACCTGCTGCGCGCGCGCGGCATCTTTGGCGGCAAGGACATTTCCGGCGAAGACAATGCCCTTGGTCAATCCGCGCTCTATTGTGTCACGGAAGTGCACACAGCCGCCGATATCCGAACACTCTGCGCCACGCTCAAGGAGGTTTTGTCATGACCCGCATCCCAGAATTCCGCGCCGCAAAATGGAACGAACCCGTTGTCATGGAAATGGGTCGTCCCGGTGCCCGCGGGCAGCTTTTTCCCGCCCCCGAGGAGGAAGTGACGCAAGCTGTCGGAACCAATCTGATCCCGGGCGCAATGGCCCGCAAGGACAGTGCGAAACTGCCCGAGATCACCGAGTTCGAGGCCCAACGGCATTACTTGCACCTCAGCCAGATGACGCTGGGCATGATGGGCATCAGCCTCTTTGGGACCTGCACGATGAAGTACAATTCAAAGACCGCCGAATATGCGACGCTGCGCCCGGAATTGGCCGAAGTGCATCCGTACCAACATCCCGACACCTTGCAGGGTGTGCTTGAGATCATTCATGATTTCGATGGCATCCTGCGCAGTTTGTCCGGCATGGATCAGTTCATATTTCAGGCAGGCGGCGGGGCAGACGCTGCCTATACGATGACCGCCGTGGCGCGCGCCTACTGGCAGGATCGTGGCATGCTGGGACAGCGCACTGAAATGGTGACGTCGATGCAGGCGCATCCGTGCAATCCCGCCACCGCCGCAGCTGCGGGCTTCAAGGTGGTGAACCTTCCGCTGGAGGAAAACGGCTATCCGTCGCTCGACGCACTCAAGGCGGCGGTGAGCGAAAAGACCGCGCTGATCATGATCAACAACCCCGACGACATGGGCATCTACAACCCCGAGATCAAGGAATGGGTCAAGGTTGCCAAAGAGGCAGGTGCGCTTTGCTTTTATGATCACGCCAACTTCAATGGGGTGATGGGCAAGCTGTCAGCGCGCGAGCTTGGCTTTGATGCGTGCATGTTCATGCTGCACAAGACATTCGGCGCGCCCAAGGCGGGCGGTGGCCCGGCAGTGGGGGCCTATGGCTGTACCGATGCGCTGGCCCCCTATCTGCCCTGCCCGGTCGTGGTGAAGGACGGGGATCGCTATGTCCTCGATGAGGACCGCCCGAAATCCGCGGGCAAGGTCCGCGAGTTCTGGGGCAACATACCGCAAGTGGTAAAAGCCTATGCCTGGTCGCGTGCGATGGGTGCTGACGGAATCAATCTGGCTTCAGATATCTCCGTGGTTGCGAATAACTACATGGACAAGAAACTGGCCGAAATTCCGGGCCTCGAAATTTCCAACCCGTCGATCAACGCCCATCGCATGGAAATGACGCGCTGGTCATTGGGACCGCTGACCGAAGAAACAGGTGTCTCTACTGTCGATTTCGCAAACCGCATGGCCGATTACGGCATCGACCCCTATTGGATGAGCCACGAACCCTGGATCGTGGCGGAGCCGTTCACGCCCGAAGCGGGCGAGTTGTGGTCAAAGGAAGACATCGACACCTGGATCGGAGTCATCGCGCAGATCGCCGAAGAAGCCCGCATCGATCCCGAAATGGTCAAGACCGCCCCCCACAATCAGGCCATCGCACAGGTGAAGGGCGACGCCTTCGAAGATCCTGCCAAATGGGCGATGACATGGCGTGCCTATCAGCGCAAAATCCTGGGCGAAAACAAAGCGAAAGGCGTTGCGTGAGCAATGGACGCGTCTGGTTTAGTCTGCGAGAACGGAAATCCCGGTCATGTTCATCGCAGGGCTGTGCCCCATGACCAGATCGGCGATCACGCGGGCGGTCATAGGTCCGGCCGTGAAGCCAACCCAGGGGAACAGGGCAAGATAGAAGCCGGGAACGCCGCGCGCTTCGCCAATGATGGGCCGCCAGTCAGGCGTCCCGTTCACCCACGCCGTCCAGCTTCGGATCGTGCGGGCCTGTGCCAGTCGCGGCACAACGCCCGCGGCCATCGCCATATTGCCCGCAAAGTTCACAGGGTTCGTGGCAAGTCCACCATGGCCGCGCACATCTGCCGCCCAACCGCCGCCAATGATGCAGCCCCCGTTCGCCGCCTGTTTCAGCGACAGCTTTCCGGCCGCAGAATAGATCAGGTGCGGTATCAAAGGTGCGATCGGTTCGGTCACGGTAACCTGAAGTGGGAAGCCGCCCAAGTCGATCTGGACGCCCAGCATGGCGGCAATCTCCGCCGCCTTGGCCCCTGCCGTGTTGATGATTTTTTCGGCATGAAAACCGCCACGCGGTGTCATGACTTCGAAAGCGCCAGCCTTACCGGACAGCCCGGTAACAGGCGTCTCGCTGTACAGTATCGCGCCGGCAGCCACAGCGGCGCGCGCGATCGCGGGCGTGGCGCGCAACGGGTTTGCCTTGCCTTCACCTGGACAAAACCCGCCTCCGATGGCGTCGTCCGACAGGTACGGTGCGATGGCGCGCAACCCGTCGCGATCCAGTATTTCCGTGGTGACACCCACGCTGGATTCCACCTTGGCCTTGGCTTCGATCAGGCGCATCTGGGATGGCTCAGTTGCGACGACGATGCCGCCGCCCAGTTTGACATCAAGATCTTCGTCTACCTCCGCCCCAAGGGCCTGCCACATCGCAATCGACTGCTGAAGGAACCGCAGCGTGGGTGCATAAGCCCGCGCCCATCCTTCTCCATAATTCACAAACTCCGGATACTGGATTTGGAGATGCAACGACCCGGCATTGGCGCCGGAGGCCTGCGCGCCCAGATCGCCCGCCTCCAACAACACAACGCGCGTACCTTCGCGCGCCAGAAACCACGCGGTCATCAGACCGACAATCCCACCACCGATCACAACGACATCCACGCGGGTCATGCCGCGCCCATCTCGAAAAGGACCACAGGATGAGACCGACCTATTCCGGCAGCCACACTGTCACAGTCACGCCGTTCACGCCGGGCGGCACAGAAATCGATTACGAGGCCTGGGAAGGGTTCCTTGACTGGCAGGTCGCGTGCGGGGTGCCGGGCGTGATCATCCTTGGAACCACGGGTGAATTCCTGACCATCAGCGACGCCGAACGCAGCGCATTCGTCAAACACACCGTCAATTACGTGAATGGACGTATGGTTGTCTGGGTCGGCACGATGAACGCGTACACGCCCAACGCGGTGCGGTACTCCAAGGAGGCCGAAGACCTCGGCGCGGATGGACTGATGATCATTCCGCCATATTACTACACGCCGACCGAGGACGAGATCTTTGAGTACTACCGGGCGATCTGTGAGGCGCAGGATTTGCAGATCATGCTCTATAACAACCCGTTCACGTCGAATGTGGATATGCCCGCACGCTTGGTTGGTCGTCTGGCCAAAAGCTTCGAGCAAATCCGATACATCAAGGAAGCCTCGCAACGCACTGAACGCATTCAGGATATTTTGGTCGCAAGCGAAGGCCACATGATCCCGTGGGCGGGCCAACGCGTGCTTGAGAGCTACAAACTGGGCGCGAAAGGATATGTGAACCCCTACGGCAACTACATTCCGCGCGCCTCGGTCAAATTCGTCGAATGGGCGGAGCAGGAACGTTGGGACGATGTCTGGGCGGTTCAATCGGTCATTTCGAAATTCGACACCATCATCACGGACGGGCATCCGCTTTACGGGCATCAATGCTATTCCAAGGCTCTTGCAGCCGCGGCCGGGCATCCGGTCGGAGATGTGCGCGCACCGATCACCACGTTTGAGAGCCTTGGTGCGGAAGGCCGCGAGCGCGTTGCCAAAATGGTGCCGCTGATGCAGGAACTGGACGCCATCGTGAACGACATCGAGGCGCGACCTGTAGCGGCAGAGTAGGCTCACTGCGCGCACCTCATCGGATGTAGGCCGCGCCGTTGAGGTCGATCGTGGCACCTGTCAGGTGCCGCGCCCGCCCCTCGGCCAGAAAGACCGCCATTTCCGCAATGTCGGATGGCGGCACCCATTCCCCCATTGGCAGCGTCGCGGTCACCGCCGCTTCGCCACCCGTGTTGGCGGCACTGTCGACGGACATCTGCGTGCGGACAACGCCGGGTGCGATGACATAGGCCAGGATACCCTTGGCCGCGTAGTTCCGGGCCACGGTCTTGGTCGCCGCCGCAATCGCCGCCTTGGAGGCTGCATACGAAATTGCGCCGGGGTTCGATGTCCCGCGTGTCGTGACCCAGCTTCCGATGGCGATTACCGCGCCGCCCGTACCCGCATCCAGCCAAGCCCGCACCGCGTGGCGCAGCAAACGTGCGGGCGCATAAACGTTGACGGCCATGGACCGGTGCCATGCCTCGTCCCAATCCTCAATCGGGTCCTCGATCCCGCCCGCCTGCCGCATGATGCCCGCATTGTTGACCAGCACGTCGATCTGACCATCTGCGGCCACCACAGCCTGATCCCAGAACCCGTCGACCGCATCCATATCGCCAAAATCGGCCTGCAACAGCGTCACCTGCCCCGGTGCGGCATGCGCTGTCGCCGCTTCGACCCCGGCACGATCCCCGCCATAATGCGCGATGACCGTTGCGCCCGCGTCGATCATTGCCACGGCAGTCGCAGCGCCAATCCCCTTGGACGCCCCCGTAACGATGACTGTCTTTCCGGAAAGTGTGCCCATGCTCTATTTCCTTGATACAAAGGGGGTTGCGCGCAATTTGGGATTGCAGCGTGCGTAAGGGGCAGGCAGGGCAATCTCTTCGTCCAAGGCGACCGCTGCTTTCCAGGTCCAGCGCGGGTCCCACAGCATGCCACGGGCCAGTGCGACCATGTCAGCCTGTCCTGTCCGCAGGATCGTCTCTGCTTGAATGGGGTCTGTGATCTGTCCCACCGACATTGTCGCGATCCCGGCCTCTGCGCGGATGCGGGCAGAGAAATCCACCTGATATCCCGGCCCGACGGTGATCTGCTGTGCCTGATCCAAACCACCCGACGAGACATCGACCATGTCGCAGCCCAAGTCCTTGAGCGCACGGCAGAATTCAATCGATTGTTCGATGTCCCACCCGCCTTCGATCCAATCCGACGCGGACAGGCGCACCATCACGGGTTTATCCTCCGGAAAGGCTTCGCGCACCGCTTGGAAAACCTCCAGCGGATACCGCATCCGCGCGTCAAGGCTGCCTCCATATTCGTCGTCCCGCGTATTGGTGATGGGCGACAGGAACTGATGCAGCAGGTATCCGTGCGCCACATGCAGTTGGATGGTGTCGAATCCCGCGCGATCTGCACGCATTGTGGCATCCACGAATGCCTGCTTGATACGCTCCAGATCCGCAGCGTCCATGGGATCAGGTGCGGGCCATCCGGGCAGATAGGGGACGGCCGATGGAGCCTGCGGGTGCCATGCCCCCTCCCCTTCAATCATTTGTCCACCTAGCCAAGGCGCGACGGTGCTGCCCTTGCGGCCAGCATGGCCAAGCTGAATCCCGATGGCCATGTCACCCACGGACTTCATGAACGACACAATCCGCGCAAAAGCCTCTTCGGTGGCGTCGTCATAGAGGCCGGTGCAGCCCAGCGTGATCCGCCCATCGGGTTCGACGCCGGTCGCTTCAGTAAAGATCAGGCCGGACCCTGACAGCGCAAACTGCCCCAGATGCACCATGTGCCAGTCCTGCGGCACGCCGTCCTTTGCGGAATACTGGCACATGGGCGCGACCGTGATCCTATTGGGAATCGTAAGCCCGCGCAACGTGATCGGTGAAAAGAGTGTACTGGCCATTTGGCGTCCTTCATTTCGGATTGCCCCACGCATTCGTGCGGTATAGAAACATTTGTGCGTAGATTGAACATGTCAGGCCAGTCTGACAAGTGGAAAGGGACCCCATCCAAATGACAAAACTTGAAGTCGCCGCCAGTACGTTTCCATTTCTCTATTCGCATGACGGTCTGGGGGCGATGAAACATCTTCAGGGCCTTGGTTATGATATCTTCGAGTTGATGGTCTTTCCCCCGCATTGCTGGCCGCGCGAAATGTCCGCCGAACAGCGCAAAGAGTACAAGATATGGCTGGATGGCGAGGGTCTCCGCATCTCGTCTTTTTGCTATCCGCTTCTCGACAACAATCCAAACGGCGTCGACAAACTGATGCGCGAATACACGCTGGATCGGTATCGCGAGGCCATCGATTTTGCCGCTGAATTGTCCTGCCCTTACGTTGTCGCGATCCCGGGACCTGTCAATAGCCTGATCAATCCGCCACACCAATGGATGCTGGACTGGTTCGTCGAGGGCATGAAGGCCTTGGTCGATCATGCCAACGGCACCGGAGTTGAGCTTTTGCTGGAAAACGTACCGTTCACCTATCTGCCCACGGCGCAGGATATGGTGGACACGGCAAATCTCATCGGTCCGGAGGTCGGCATCAATTTCGACGTCTGCAACAGCGCGTTCATCAAGGAAGACCCCGCCGCGGCGATCCGGATGATGGGCGACAAACTCAAGAACGTGCATATCTCCGATAGCGGCTATGACGAGTTCGTGCATGCCCGTCTTGGCACCGGCGTTGTCGATCCCGGCCCGGTTTTCGAGGCGCTTACGGACATTGGCTACTCCGGTGCAACCGTGCTTGAGATCATCGCCGACGCGCTTCAACCCGGAGCGGATCCAGACGGTGACATCAAGGCAAGCCACAAGATTCTGGCAGATGCAGGCTGGAACCCTTTGCCCTAGACAAGTCCCGCTTCGACGGGGAGGACGGTACCTGTCATGCCGGCCGAAGCGTCGGAGCCAAGGAAATGAGCCGCATTGGCCACATCCTCAGCGTTTGCCATGCGGCCCAGAGCTGTTTCCGCGGTCATGGCCTGTACCACTGTGTCCGGATCAGGTCCGCCCGCGTCGTGACGGACCTGTATTCTTCCCAACAAAGCATCCGTCGCGATCGGGCCGGGTGCGAGGGCATTGACGCGGATGCCGCTCGGTCCAAGGTCAAGCGCTGCGGCCCGCGTGATGCCGATGGCCGCATGTTTCGATGCGGTGTACAAAACTTGCTGATGATGCGCGCGAAACCCATTGATCGACGCCATCACCACGACGGAGGCATGCTCGGACTGACTCATCACGTTTGCAAAAGCACCGATGCTGGCCGCAACGCCCCATGTGTTGATAGCCATGACGCGTTGCCACTCCTCGCCGTCAATGTCACGCAAGCCGCGCCACGGCGGGACAACGCCTGCATTGGCGACGAGGATGTCGACGGTACCCAGCGTGTCGGCAAGTTCCACCAGTTGGGCTTTGGCCTCGGGTGCGCCGACGTCACAGGCAAAAAAACCGAACCCTTGCGGGGAATGCTCCTGGGCCATTGCAAGGTCAACAATCGTGACCGACGCCCCCGCTTCCGCCAATCGCAATGCGATCGCGCGACCCAACCCCGATGCGCCCCCTGTAACGACGGCAGTTCTGTCTGTGAGGTCTTGTGAAAGGGCCATGATCTACGTTCCTTCTTGCGGGGCGCCATGTCTGGCGTGTATTCGTACTTTTGTTCGCCATGCGCACCATGGCAAGAGAAAGGTTCATTTTGACTGACACGAAATACAACCGGGTTGTCATCCTTGGTGCGGGATTTATCGGCATCTCCTTTGCCGCAGTCTTCGCCGATCACGGCTGGCCCGTGACGCTGATCGACCCGGATCCACAGCAGCGCGACAAGGCCACTGATGGCATCGCCCAGCAACGGGAGGCGATGGCCCTGGCCGGGCTGGACAAGGGTCTCGCAGGGTCTGTCGAGGTCGTTGACGCGTTAGACCATGCGCTGAAACAGGCCACGCTTGTGATCGAATGCGGCCCAGAGAACCTGGACATGAAACAGGAGATCTTTGCACAGTTGCTGTCATCGACCGCATCGGAAACGCTGCTTGTGACAGCTTCTTCTGCAATCCGGATGTCTCAGATCGTGACCGACCCCGCGCAGCAAACGCGATGTCTGGTCGCCCACCCGGTCAATCCACCGGCCGTTTTGCGCCTGATAGAACTCTGTCCAGCGCCCGGTACGTCGCCTGACGCAGTCGACCGCACTGCAGCACTCTTCGCCGGTGCTGGTTTCGAACCGGCTATCCTCGCGCGGGAAATCGAGGGGTTCCTTTTGAACCGATTGCAAGGTGCAGTCCTGCGCGAAGCATATCGGTTGGTCGATGACGGCATTGCAGAACCAGATGATATCGACCGGGTGATGCGACTTGGCCTCGGGCCTCGCTGGGCGTTGTCAGGGCCGTTCGAGACCGTTGAGCTTAACACGCCCGGCGGGATTGCGGCGCATGCTGCGCGGATGGGCCCGGCCTATCAACGGATGGGAGAGCAGCGCGGCGAAACGGTGGACTGGTCCGCACCGCTTGTCGCCCGCGTGGCGGCAGCCCGTGACGCGGCGCGCGGCAGTCAAACCGTTGCAGAACGCGCGGCGTGGCGGTCTACCGCAGTTGCCAAACTGGTTGGCTTGCGCGACCATTTGATGCGGAGCGATGGATGAGCACAAACCGTTTTTTCTTTGATGGCCAACCCATCGTCTTTGGCCAAGGCCAGTCGATCGCTGCCGCATTGACCAACGCTGGACTACGTGCGTTTCGGCATACGGCCAAAGGCGCGCACCGAGGCATGTTCTGCGGCATGGGCGTGTGCCAGGATTGTCTCGTCACCATAGATGGCATCCCGAACCAGCGCGCCTGCATGACGCCCGCAGCATCGGATCTGGCGATCGAGACGCAAGTCGCCTTTCCTGTGCTGGAGGACATGCCAGCCCCTGTAAAGTCAAACCCCGCGCGCGTTCTGGAACCAGATGTCGCGATTATCGGTGGCGGCGCCGGCGGCCTGTCAGCGGCCATCGCCGCGCGCACGGCCGGAGCAAGCGTTGTCGTACTGGACGAGCGAAAGGTAGCGGGAGGGCAATACTACAAGCAATCCGCCAGCCAGCCGCCGCTGGATGCGCAACAGCGTGAAGGCGCGTCCCTGCTGGAACGCGCGCACCAGAGCGGGGCAGAAATCATTGGTTCCGTTGAAATCTGGGGGGCGTTCGACGGCCCGTTGTTTCTTGCGGATGTTGCCGGCGCGGCGCTGATCGTCCGGCCCAAGACCGCAATCATCGCCACGGGCGCATATGAACGCCCACGTATGGTGCCCGGCTGGACAGTGCCCGGTGTAATGACGACCGGTGCCGCGCAAACCTTGTGGCGCAGTTATCGCACCCTGCCCGGTCAGCGCATCGCCGTATGTGGTTCGGGGCCGTTGAATGCACAGGTCGCTTTGGAACTGGCTGAGGGTGGCGCGGATGTGGCCATGGTGGCCGAAGCCGCCGCTCCACCTTGGCAGCATCCATGGCAAGCGTTTCTGGCCTTAACGGCAGATCCCGGCCTTGTCTTCATGGGGTTGGGCATGATGCGCAATCTGAAAAGGCGCGGCATCCCGCTTCACCACCAAACGACGCTCCAAAGCGTCGAGCAAAAAGGCAAAGGTCTGCTGGCTACGTTCAAAACCGCGTCAGGAGTACAGATCAGTGAAACCGTCGACGTCGTCTGCATGAACGATGGGTTTGAACCGCAGAACGAAATTCTAAGGCTCCTTGGGGCGCAAATGCGCTATGATACGGCGTTCGGGCACCTCAGATGCACGCGAACCGCTGGCATGGAAACAACTGTGCCGAATATTTTTGCCGTCGGCGACTGCGCCGGGCTGGGTGGTGCGCCGGCGGCGCGGGTCGAAGGCGAGATTGCCGGACGCACCGCAGCGTCCCGCGCAGGTTTCGGAGACGCTTATGATCTGTTCGCTGACCTTCGACGCCTCGACCGCTATCGCCGCTTTCAGGCGAGCCTCTGGAAGATGCATGACATTGCCCCAAAGCCTCTTGACACAGCGGCGCGCGACACAATTGTTTGCCGGTGCGAAGAAATCACACTGGGCGAGGTTATGGACGGCCTCGGGACTGCACCGGGCCATGTCGGAACCCTGAAACGTGCCACACGAGTCGGTATGGGCCGATGCCAGGGCCGCTATTGCGGGCCGGTGGCGACACGGCTGGTGGCCGAGGCCATCGGCAAACCCGTAGAAGATTTCAGCAATTTCGCGCCGCGCGTCCCGATCAAACCTGTCGCCATCGCGTCGATCCTCGCCGCGCAGGAGGCGCTTGATGACCTCGACTGACGTCCTTGTCATCGGTGGCGGTATCGTCGGGCAGGTCACTGCGATCCGTTTGGCGCAAGCAGGCGCGCGGGTCACCGTCGTTGATGCAGGTCTCAACGCAGGCTCAACTGCAAACGCAGGAAGTCTGCACGTCCAGATGCAAAGCCGCTTCATGCGGCTGTATCCCGACCAGGTTCCAAATATCGAGGCATCACTGCCGCTTTATTGTCAGGCTGTGGAGGAATGGGTCCACCTTGATCAGCAATACGGTTCCTTCGAATTGGTGCGCAAAGGCGGCCTGATGCTCGCCGAAACCAAAGCCCAACTGGCATTTCTGGAGAAAAAGGCAGAACGCGAAAACCAGAAAGGCGTGTCGGTGGACATGCTCGACAGATCGGCTCTGGAACGGATCGCGCCGTGGTTGGGACCGCAGATCATCGGCGCCGAGCTTTGCCGGAACGAAGGAAAGGTCAACCCTTTGGCGGCGAACCTGAGGCTGCGCGCCGTCGCGGACAAACTGGGTGTGCAGTTTGCACAGGACCATATCCGCAGCCTGTCCGCCGACAACCAGATCAAGGCGATTGGCCATTCTGGTACGTATAGAGCTGACCGCACAGTCATAGCGGCAGCTTGGGGCGCCGGTGCGCTTGTGCAGAGTTTTGGCATGGCAATTCCTTCGATAGCAGAACCCTTGCACATGAATATCACCGAAGCCTGTTCCGCGCGGATCGAGCATCTTGTGCAACACGCCGAACGCTCCATCACACTCAAGCAATTCAATTCCGGTCAGATCGTGATCGGCGGTGGTTGGCCTGCGCGTGACCAGGGCACCAACCGCGTGCCGACAGTCGAACCGTCATCCTTGTTGGGAAATGTATCTCTGGCCGCACGGCTTGTACCGACCATTGGCCATGTGCGCATCATTCGCACATGGGCGGGTATGAACACGACGATGGATGGGGCATCCGTCATCGGACCATTGCCCGGCTGTGATCGGGTGGTGATGGCGGTGCCTGGGGACGCAGGCTATACATTGGGGCCACTCGTTGCCCGTCTGGCCGCGGACTGTGTTCTGGGGCAACCCGACCATGGCAGGATTGACCGCTACAGCCCGACGCGTTTCGCCGCCTAGAGCGTGTCTCTGCTTTTCAGATTCAGGATTCCCAGATTGGCTGTGATGTGATTCCCTGGCCTTGAGGCAGGCATGGGGGTTACAGATGGGCAAGCCACATCCAATAGAACTGCGAACGCGTGTTGTTGCGTTTGTCGATGAGGGCCATGGACACCGCGAGGCGGCGCGGCATTTCC